>CAJYIL010000477.1 GCA_913774795.1 Pseudobdellovibrionaceae bacterium | reverse complement strand
GCATCTCATCAACTCGACGCTGAAGACCCGCACTTCGGTCGCCACGAATCTCGAGCGGGAGTGCCACGTTTTCGAAAACCGTGCGCCCGCGAAGTAAACGGAAATCCTGGAAGACGACGCCAATCTTGCGACGGAAAAACGGAACTTCGCTTGAACCGATCTTCGCAAGGTCATAGCCCGCGACATTCACCGTTCCTGACGATGGCTTATCGAACGCCGAAAGCATTCGGAACAACGTTGTCTTACCGGCGCCCGATTTTCCCGTTAAAAAAAGGAACTCGCCCTTTTGAATCTCGATCGAGATATCGCGCAAGGCATGAACGGGACCAGGATAGGTCTTATAGACGTGCGAGAATTTGATCATCTGTTAATTGGCTCCGCCTGCGGCTTCGCTCGTTCGCAGCGAGTGCTCACTCCATCATTGTATAGGAACGAGAAAACGTTAGAAGAGTTGACCGCTCACGAGCAGGTCTAGAATTTTCTCGTGCTGCGAGCGAAGAGCTGACCGAATGGCTTGAGGGTCTGGGCGCCGTCTCCACGACCCAGGCCCGAAGCCCAGGAGTTCGGAGTAAGGAGTCTTCACGCTCTTGATGACCGCGCCTTCCGAGAACACCCGAGTCACGACATAAGGATTGTCACTTCCCCAGTCTTCGCTCTGAACATGGAAGGTCATTCCACGGTAAATGATGTCGGAATTGAAACCTTTTTCCACGAATGACCCCAAAAGAGTTCGACAGATTCTATAGACGGAGCGAAACGAAACACAAGCACGTTTCTCAGAATGAGATTCGTCAAAACTTAAGTGTTCCAAGACTCGTCGATGCATTGGCACGCACCGATAAGTCTTTAGATGCGCATCTCATTTTACTCTTCGATTCTATTCGCCGCTTGCTTCGTCGCTCTGACGGGTTGCACGTTCAAACCCGTCGATAATTCGTCGACGCGGGCGCCGATCGCGGATTACTGCCCTTATGTGGCGGCACCGCAGTCGTTCACGGGTGGCATCACCGTTTCGGGCGCAGCGACTTACCAATATCGAAACGACGGCAACGGCGCGATCGTCGACAACGGAAACACGTTCAAGCCAAACATCACGAGCGCGTCTGACACGTTCTCGATGACCGTCAACGGAACAACCGCGAACTTTTCGTGTTCGGCCGGCACCACGCCCTGCACGCTTCTCAATGTTGTGAACGGACTTGTCTCGGCGCTCAACACCCAGCTTTGTGCAGCTGCAAACCCAACTCATCCATCGGTCTGCTCAACGAAGCCTCCGTTCTATGCTCACGGTGTGACCGCGATCGATATCTATCCAACGAATGGCGTGGATGGATCAGGCTCCCAGAGCGTCACTGGATCATCGAACATGACCGCGCAAGGTCCTCGTCCGATTCGTTTTGCCGAAGTGCAAATCACGTCGAGCAACGGCACGCTTGTTCAATGTACGGAGACAGATGGCTCCGGGAATTACTCAGCCCAAATTCCGGGCGATGGCGGGCTTTACGTCGTCAACGTCATGGCGCGCTCTCGAAACAATAAGAATACCGCGTACGTGATGAACAACCCGAATGACAACGTCCCGTACAAACTTTCGGCGAATGTTCAGTCAGTTACGTCAACCTCCGTCAATCTCAAGGCCTCGGCGAAGGGCTCGATGGAAGGAGGCGCGTTCAATATTCTCGATCAAATTTTGAACGCTCAAGATTACTTGAGAACTTCGACGGCGAATTGCGGAACCAGTGGTCAATCGACCTTCTTGCAAGGATGTAATCCGGTCACCGTCGTCCCGCTCGTTTATACCTATTGGACGCCGGGACTCACACCGAACGTGTACTACGGAGATGACTCTCCGATATCGTTTTACTTGATTGGTAAACGCGAGCTCTACATCGGCGGCGGAGCGGATGGAGACACGACGAACTCGGACATGGACCAATGGGATAACTCGGTCATCGTCCATGAGTACGGCCACTTCGTCGAAGACCAATTCGGTTCACCGAATTCTCCTGGAGGCTCGCACAGCGGTCAGTACGTGATCGACCCGCGTCTTGCTTGGGGCGAAGGATGGGCGAACTTCTTCCAGGCCGCCGTCTCTGGAGTTCCGGTTTACCGCGACACTTACGGTTCAGTCACGTGCGGGAGCGCGTCGTGCGCAACGGGCGCGGCTTTCATCGAACCTCTCGAGAACGGCACTCCCTTTAACGGCTACAAGACCGACGTTCCTACGACAACTGGCGAAGGCAACTTCCGCGAATTCTCGATCTCGCGTGTTCTGTGGTCGATCATTCAGCCCTCGGTTTCTCAATTCTCAGAAGTTTGGACAGCACTCAACGGTGTCAGCGGCATGCGCGTCGTGAACGACAATTTCAAGACCGTTACCCGCCTCCACAACATTCACCAGAATTTCGCCTCGCAAACGAACAAGAAAGATTGGTCAACTCCTCTGACCAACGAAAAACAGATCTATCAGTTCACCGATTACGCGACTCCGCTCGATCTGACATGCGCAACTTCGTCAATCACAATGTCTGTTCGCCGCGATAGCTATGATGACGGCAGCTTCTCGCTCTCGAACCAATTCCGAAACAACGACTTCTACATCTACGATCATCCGGGCGGTGTTCTCCCGGTGTCGTTGACCTGGTCCGGAAGCGGATCGGTCGATCTCGATCTCTACATTTACAAAGCGGATTACGTCTTTGGATCGTCGCGATCGATTCTCGCTTACGACATGCGCGATGCGAACGGCTCTTCGAATGGATCAGCGACCGCTACAACGGGTTCAGCTTCGGTCGCGCCGAATTTGCCAGCAGGTATTTACATGATCAACGTCATGGCCGCCACCGGCTCTATGACCTCAGGCTCGAGCCAAACGACAACTTACTCACTCAGCGTCGCGAATCACGCGGCTTGCCCGGCCCCTTAAGGAGACGAAGCGGTGTTGACACGTCAGAAAGAATTTTTGCAATGGTTGATGGGTGGCTTCATGACATCGGCGGTGATCGTCGGCGGAGTTTGGCTAACCGACAACCATGACGTCGTCATCTCGCTGGTCTTCGGTACGACTCATTCAACTTCGTCTTCGTCTCTCGCAGCCACACCGTCGAAAGCCGACATCCTCAAAGGTCACACAGAGGCGTCGCTGCAAAGTGAACACAAAGCTTCTGGAAATATGCAGATTGTTCTTTCATCAGTTGAAGGTCGAAAAACCGATGGGTCGCTCGCTCTTCAGGCGAACGTGACCGCGACCGTTGATCTGGCCGATGTAAAATACGAATGGGTTCTGCCGGAAGGCGCGATCGTTTCGTCAGGCACATTGCGCGGAGTTTTTGGTTCTGTCGCCGAAGGCTCGCAAGTCACCGCATCCATTGTCGCAAACGTGCCGTCTTCGAACAGCCACGTGGTTTTTCACGCGTATCGTGAAATGGCCGGAGAAAAAGTCGGACAGGTCGCTCAGTACAACACCATCGATCAGTCGACGATCGATCTGAAACTCGCGCTGAAGCGCGAGGAGATTCAGCGTAAACCGGCGATGTCGGATCGCCGGTTCGAGTAAGACTACATAATCGGAACGACTTGAATCTCAGGGTCGAACTGCTCCTGCAGAATGCCCTGAATGGCGTCGAGTGTTGCGCTCGTCGAGCTCGGGCAAGTTCCGCAAGCCCCCTCGTAGCGAACTTCAAGAGTGTGACCGTCGAGCTTCATCACCTGAATGTCGCCCCCGTCTCCCTGCAAATACATTCTCACCGTGTTATCGAGGATCTCCTCGATTTTTTGGATCTCAGGTGGAAGCATGCTGCGGTCGACCGCTTTTTTCTCGGCTTCGATCATGAAGTTCGCATCGTGAAGAGGAAGATCACGCTGGAGAACGGCCTGCACCTCAAGGCGCAACGTATCGGGATCGGTGTCGTCCGAGTAAGTCACCGTCACGACGTTCTCGAAGAAGTGGAGCTGTCTCACACCGTCGATCATGAAAAGATCTTCGCCGAGGCGAATACCCATCGCCTCACTCGGGCGCGAGTATGTCGCCTTACCTGAGTTTTTCACAGGAACATTGACGACGAATTTAAGAGCGTTTGGATTTGGCGTGGGCTGCACGCGGACCATGATGTCCATCAGAAGAACTCCGCGGCTTTGATCAAGCTGGTCTTCAGCACGTCGATCTCGGCCATTGTGTTGTAAATCGAAAAACTCGCTCGCGCCGTCGCCGGCACACCAAGCGCGCGCATAAGGGGCTGGCAACAGTGGTGACCGGCGCGAATCGCGACACCTTGTTGATCGATCAACGCTCCGACATCTGACGGATGAGCGCCGGCCATCGTGAACGAAACGATCGATGTTTGTTTCTTTGGTGAACCCAGAATCTTGAGACCCGGCACTTCAGGCAAAACTTTGAGAGCATGCTCGAGAAGTGAATGCTTGTGCGCTTGAATTTGCTCAAACCCAAGGTCTTCTACGTAGCGAATCGCCATGTCGAGACCGACAGCGTCGGCGATGCTCGGTGTCCCCGCTTCAAACTTGTGCGGAACCGCCGCCCACGTCGTTTTCTCCCAGGTGACTTCGGAGATCATGCTGCCGCCACCCTGATACGGATCCATCTTTTCGAGGAGCGCCATTTTTCCGTAAAGCGCGCCGATTCCGTAGGGTGCAAACAGCTTGTGGCCCGAAAACGCCAAGAAGTCGGCGTCCCACGCTTTGACATCAATCGGTTGATTCGAAACCGCTTGGGCCGCATCGATAAACGCAAGGGCTCCGACCGCGTGAGCGGCCGCGATGAATTTTTTGACGTCAACGATCGAACCGAGCACGTTCGATGTCGCAGTGATCGACATCATCTTCGTGCGCGGGCTCAAGAGTTTCGTGAACGCTTCGAAATCAAGATCGCCGTTCGCATCGATCGGGATCACGCGAATGATCGCCTTTTTGCGAGCCGCGATGATCTGCCAAGGCACGATATTCGAGTGATGCTCAAGTTCGCTTAAAATGATTTCGTCACCGGGCTGGAGCGCAACTTCGCCCCATGCCTGCGCGACGAGATTCACGGACTCAGTTGTTCCACGGGTGAAGATGATCTCTTCGTGTTGAGCCGCGTTGAGGAAACGACGAACGCTTTCACGCGCTTGCTCGAAGAAAACTGTTCCTTGCTCCGCAAGGAAGTGAGCTCCGCGGTGAACGTTCGACGACTCTTCTCGGTAGTATTTTGAGATACGGTCGATCACAACCAGAGGCTTTAACGTCGAAGCGCCGTTATCGAGATAGATCAGCGGCTTGCCGCGAACTTGACGCTCGAGGATCGGAAAATCGGCGCGAATAGAAGCCACGTCAAACTTGCGCACGAGTGCCTCCCAGTTTTGTGGCGACAATCTTCTCGGCGCCTGCGCGAATCGCCTCGTTGCGGATGCGGAAGGCGATGTCTTGGGCAAAGCCGTTTGCGAGCATTTTGACGGCTTCGGCTTCGGGGATCGCGCGTGCGCGAAGGTAAAACACATGCTCCGGATCAATTTGACCGATGGTAGCTCCGTGCGAAGCTTTGACGTCGTCGGCATCGATCTCAAGTTCAGGTTTGGTATCGACTTCGGCGCGTTTGCTCAAAAGCAGGTTGTTGTTGAGTTGGGCTGCATTTACTTGCTGCGCATCTTTGTGAATGCGCACGCGACCGTTAAAGACCGCTCGCGATTCGTCGTTCAAGATGCCCTTGTAGAGTTGCGAACTCAAAGTGTGCGGAGCTACGTGCTCCACGCTTGTCGAGTGGTCGACATGACGACGACCGTCGGCGAGGTAAAGACCATCAAGCACAGCTTCAGAGCCTGATTCATTTAAGCGAATTTCGAGATCTTCGCGCGAGATGCGGCCACCGAGAGAGAACTGATATGTTTCGCAGAAAGCATCACGTGCGAGAGCGATCTGCGTATAGCCAAGCTGCACGCCTGAATCTTGCGTGAGGTTAAAGCGCGCGTGCGAAACGCGAGAGCCTTTAGCCACGTTGATGTGGGTAACCGGCATCGCGACCGTGCGACCTTCTCCGGCTGCCATCTCAACAATCGCGACTTCGCAACCCACTGGCACATTGACGATCACGCGAGGAGCGACCGCCGACCATTTTGTCAAAGACTCGGTGCCGAAGGCGAACGAAGAAATCACCAGAGGCTCGCGCATCACCGTGCCGGGCTCAAAATCGATGACGATGAGGTCACGCATGAACGCCGCATTCAAAGACAGCTGAGCGATGTGCTTTTCAGGTGTTCCAGAGATCGGCGACCAAACGCGAGAGGCCGAAAGACCTGAGCCGACGAAGCCATTCGCCGACGATACCCGAACCGGCGAGGATTCAAGTTGCACCGACGTGCAAACCCGAACGCGCGCCGGAACACGTGTCCACTCCGATACCAAAACGCCGTTCAATAAACCGACTTCGCCCGACGAGGCGCTCATCCACGACGGGAATTGCGTGCGCGGAGGAAGTTCGTCAGACGCGAAATCCTCGGCCACTTCCCACGTGCCTTCGAGGAGTGGCGAAAGGTTCGTGTACTTCCAAGACTCCATCGAGCGAGTTGGCAACCCGTCGCGCAAGACGGCTTTAGAGCCCGCTTCGCGCAAGTCGAGCAACCAATCAGGAACCGCGCGCGAAGACGCAAGGGCCTCAAGAGCCGGCTGCATTTGTTCAACACCAGACAAACTCATTGCAACAACCAGTCGTAGCCTTTTTCTTCGAGCTTCAAAGCCAAAGATTTATCACCCGTCTCGATGATTTTGCCGTCGGCCAAAACATGAACGAAGTCAGGCACGATGTAATCGAGCAATCGCTGATAGTGAGTGATCAACACCACGGCGTTGTCAGGCGACTTCAACTTGTTTACGCCGTCAGCGACGATTCGGAGCGCGTCGATATCGAGACCCGAATCAGTTTCATCGAGAATCGCTAAGCGCGGCGATAAGACAGCCATCTGGAGGATTTCGTTTCTCTTCTTTTCGCCGCCCGAAAAGCCTGTGTTGACGGCGCGATCGAGGAACTTGGGATCCATCGAAACGAGCTCCATCTTCTTCTGAAGAAACTTGCGGAACTGCTCTTCATTCATCTCCTCAGCGCCTTGCGCTTTCGAGATCGAATTGAACGAGGTTCTCAAGAAAGTCTCGTTCGAAACACCTGGGACTTCGACCGGATACTGGAACGCCATAAAAACGCCGTCACGCGCGCGTTCATCCGGCTCCATCTCGAGGAGGTCTTTCATCTTGAAGTTCACCTCGAACTTCATCGAGCCTTCAGTGACTTCGTAGGCCGGGTGACCGGCGATCACTTTCGAGAGTGTCGATTTGCCGGCGCCGTTCGGGCCCATGATCGCGTGAACTGATCCCGGTTCAACTTTGAGATTCAAACCCTTTAACACCGGTTTGCCATCAACGTTTGCGTGCAGATTCGTGATTTCTAACAAGTTAGCCAACGCTATTCTCCAGTTTCATTTCAATCAGCTTCACGGCTTCGACCGAGAACTCGAGCGGCAATTGCTTAAAGACATCTTTGCAAAAGCCGTTGACGAGCATCGAGATCGACGACTCGGTATCGAGTCCGCGAGATTTTAAGTAGAACAATTGATCTTCGGAGATTCGCGAGGTCGTCGCCTCATGCTCTAAGACCGCCGTGTCGTTTTTCACTTCGATGTACGGCACCGTCGTCGCGTTCGACTTATCGCCGACCAGCATCGAGTCACACTGCGAGTAGTTGCGCGCGCCCACGGCTGACGGCATCACCTTCACCTGACCGCGGTAGGTATTGCGAGATTCTCCGGTCGAAATCCCTTTTGAGATAATCGTCGAACGCGTGTTCTTACCGATATGGATCATCTTCGTGCCGGTATCGGCCTGCATTTTGTCGTGCGTGAGCGCGACCGAATAGAACGCACCTTGCGAACCTTCACCGAGCAAAATGCACGACGGATACTTCCAGGTGATCGCCGAGCCCGATTCCACTTGCGTCCAGGAGATCTTCGAGCGCGCACCCTTACAAGTGCCGCGCTTGGTGACGAAGTTATAAATTCCGCCCCGGCCTTCTTTATCGCCCGTATACCAGTTCTGAACGGTCGAGTATTTGATCTCGGCATCATCGAGGGCAATGAGTTCAACGACCGCGGCGTGCAGTTGGTTTTCGTCGCGCTGAGGGGCCGTGCAACCTTCAAGGTAATTCACGAACGAACCTTCATCGGCGACAATGAGGGTTCTCTCGAACTGACCCGTCTCGCTCGCGTTGATACGGAAGTACGTCGACAGATCGATCGGGCAACGAACGCCCTTCGGGACGTAAACGAAAGACCCGTCGGTAAAGACGGCGGCGTTGAGGGCGGCGTAGTAGTTATCGCTCACCGGAACAACCGAGGAGAGATACTTGCGAACGAGCTCCGGGTGCTTATGCACAGCTTCGGAGATCGAACAGAAAATAACACCGACTTTTTCGAGATCTTTTTGGTGAGTCGTGCCGATCGAAACCGAGTCGAAGACGACGTCCATCGCGACACCGCTGATGCGTTTTTGCTCGCCGAGCGGAATACCGAGACGTTCAAAGGTCTTGAGAAGTTCAGGATCGATCTCGTCGAGCGACTTTTTTTCGCTCTGCTTTTTGGGTGCCGAGTAATAGACGATGTCGTTGAAGTCGATCTTTGGATACGACACGTTCGCCCACGTCGGCTCGGTCATCGTGAGCCAGTGGCGGTAAGCTTTTAACCTGTACTCAAGCATCCACTCCGGTTCGTTCTTCTTCGAAGAAATGAGGCGGATGATGTCTTCGTTCAAGCCGCGCGGAACTTGCTCGGTTTCGATCTCGGTGACGAAGCCATATTTGTAGCCTTGATCGATCTGCGTGGTGAGACCTTCGGTTGTCAATTTATCGGAGCTCATGCCTCAGCCTCTGCTTCAAAATTTTGTTGGGGCATCTCAGGCTCGCGCTTCTTTTTCGAAGACGGAACACCCAACAATTCCGCGACCGAAAGACCGCGGTAGAATTCATTGATCTTGCGATTGAGCATCTGAACCGGAGTCACGATGTTGCAGCTCCCGCGCATCTCACAGGCGCCTTCATCTGCTGAATCGCCGATGCAGCGAGCGATCGCGACTTTGCCGAGCAAAATCTCGCTCAACTCCGCGTACGACAAACGCGCGAGATCGCGGCCGATCATGTAGCCGCCGTGCGCGCCTTGCTCCGAAATCAGAACGCCCTTTTGTGCGAGAACCTGCATCACGCGCGAGGCGGCATCGAAAGGAACACCATATGCCGACGCCAACTCTTTCACCGATGTCAGTTCACCGGGCGCTTTGGCGCGCATGTGCTTCAAGCCAATCAAAGCGTATTCAAGCTTGCGATTTATCTTGTTCATCGGCGCCTCGCCCGTTACAAAAACCCGTATTGAGAAAGCACTGAAAACTAAACGAGAATCGCCCGCTGGGTCAATTCAAATACGACAAAAAAGATCGTATTTAACTCGACCCTCACTGAACCGCTGAGTTCAGAGAATCTCCCGAAAAGCCAGGTACTTAGCCTATGCGTGATGCTCTTAAGAATTTCGTCCTCGCCACCTTCAGCATCGTATTCCTGCTCGGAATTGGTTGGCTTATCCTGAACAACCTTGCG
>CAJYIL010000476.1 GCA_913774795.1 Pseudobdellovibrionaceae bacterium | reverse complement strand
TCAGGAGATCGCCTCTTAAGACAAAAACTTTGCCGGCGGTGACGCCAATTCCGTGCGGAGTATGGATCGATCGCGCCATCGCTTCGAGAGTCTGCTGAAGCTCTTGGGCATAGGAATTGGCTTTTTCGTTCAAGATCACAAGATCAAGAATGAAGCCCTTCGTGCCCAAGTAGACTTGCGCTTTCAAAAGCTGACGCACGAGATTTCGGTCTTCGATGTCATCGATGCGAACGAGCACGATCGGATGATCGCCGGAGATGCCGTGAGCCCAGAGACCCGTGACGTCTTTTACGTTTCGCTTCAGAAGATCTGGCGACGGACGCAGCGAAGGATCCGAGTAGATCAACCGCGAGGTTAAACGCTGGAACAAATGCGCTTCATCCGGTTCAAGACCCAAGTGATAGAGTTTCACTTGCGCTTGCGTCCAGGCCATGTCGCTCACCCGCGCGAAGACGGCCGGGTCATTGTACTTCTCCGCCATCATTTCAATTTCGTTTCGTGTCTCGGCAACGCCGGTCGCGAAAGTGAGATTGGTCGAAACACCCGGCGCGAGTTTCACGCGCGTTCTCAGGGAGACGATCGGATCAAGCACCGGCCCTACCGTGCCTGAGAGCTTTTCGCGATCGAAAATCGCTTGCGGGCTCCGGGCGTTTCGCCCGCGGCCGATGAACTGCGCACGGTCGGTTTCGTATTGAAGGCGCCCGGTCGCGTGTCGGTCGGTTTTCAAAACGTGCATCATCCACTGCCGCTTATCTTTATTCGAACGCGGGCGCCGCGAAGCAATCAGCGCGTTGAGCTCTTGCTTAAACTCGGTCTCGATGAAGAGGTTCTGAAAGGCGGGGTGAGCGACGTCGGCGTTGTGCGAAGTCAGTACGACTTCTCCGTACGAAGTGACTTCGATCTCTCGGCTGGTGGAACCGCGGTTTGTCAAAGTGAGCCTGCGGACTTCGGCGTTCTCTTCGCTTGAAACGAAGACTTCGAGATCGCTCACGATGTCGGCGTCTTCGCGGATAATACGGGCGCGGTCTTCCGCGAAAGAAACCTCGTAGGAGTCAGCGCTCGCACCAACAGGCTGGTAGCCAGCCGACCAAACCTTCTTCGACTCGACGTCTTTCAAGTAAATGAACTGCCCGTAGTGATCTCGGGTGACGTCTTCGCGCCAACGAGTGACGGCCATTTCTTTTGAGCGCGAAAATCCGGATCCGGCCGATGTCAGCATGACCGTGTATTCGCCGTTCGAAAGAAGCTGGGTCGTCGGAACCGGGCGATCGACCGTGTGATACTTTCGCGCGATGTGTTCGACTTGCTCGCGAACGACGTCGATCTCGACAGGCTCTTCGGCGGTCGGAAGTGTACCGATCGTGCGCGGAGTGCGCTCCTGCAAGAGCAACTCGGTCGCCTGAATCGCCGGATCGGCGTGGAATCGTCGTTGCATCGATTGGTTCTTAAAAATGTTCGCGAGCGCCACGAGACCCATGCCTTGGTGGTGGGCCATGTAGCACTTCACGGTTGCGCACGTGCGGCCTTCTGGGAGACGCGACGGTGTGAAGTCGATCGCTTCGTAATAGCCGTAAGGGCCTGATCCGCCGATCTCTTGGATGCGGAGAAGGTTTTCGGCTGCTTGAGTCGGCTCATACATCGAAGCGAGAAGCGTCGCGTACGGAGCAATGACGTGGTCGGCTCCGAGCCCCCGTTTCAATCCTAAATCCGGAAGACCAAAGTTCGAGTACTGATAGGTGAGTTGGAAGTCGCGCTTGTTGTAAGCCGACTCCGAAATTCCCCACGGTGTGCCTTTTTCAGTGCCGTACTCAATTTGTCTGATGACGGCTCGTTTGCACGTCTCATCGAGCAAGGAACCCTCAGGATTTCTCATGACGATCGAAGGCATCAAGTATTCGAACATCGAGCCCGACCATGAAACGAGAGCCGAACCCGCTCCGGCCGAAACGAGTGTTCTTCCGAGGCTAAACCAGTGCGAGACCGGAATATCGCCTTTCGCGATCGCGATGAACGACGTCAAGCGAGCTTCGCTGGCCAAAAGATCGTAGTACGACGGGTCGAGCTGATCTTCGGGAACTCTCATGCCGATCGAGAAGAGCTTTCTCACCGGATCGTAGAGAAGCTTGAAATCCATCTCATGACAGAGTTGGCGGCAGATTTTTTGTGATTCACGAATGCGCGAGACGAGCGCTCTCGACTCCGTGATCGACGACTCAAGTGATTCAAGAAGCGTGTCGAGGAAAATCGGTGCGTGCCCTTTGCGAGCTTTCTTAAACTCGACGACGTCAACCACCAAGCGGGTCGCAAACGAAGGAAGATCGAGGACCGACACCTGGCGATCGAGTTGACCGCGCACGCCCTCCCACCAGTACCGATCTTCGAGAGAGGCTTCAGGCGGGAAGGTTTCGTTGATGAACTCCGACCACGATTGAAGACGAATGAAGTCGGCCGCAGACGAGTGAACATCGTTGTGAAGAGCGCGCGACCAGCCCAGAATCTCTTCGCGCCCGGCTTGAGCCGGATCGCCAACAAACGTTTTCGCTTGTTTCACGAGGCCGTTTGCAAGCGACTTCAAGGCTTCCCAGTGGGCCAGGCGATCCGCGATTAAGTGATCGGGTAAGAAAAGACGAGACGCTAAGTCCGAGAACGCCTGCAAAACGTAAGTTAAATCTGCGGACGGATTTTGCTTTGCGTGGACGTTGATCTCTTGCTCGAGCAGCAACAGCGTATCGAGGCTGCCGCGATTGAATCCTGAAACTTGAAGCGGCTTCGTAAGAATCTCTTCGAGACCTTGCGCGACCGCGTAGAGGTGGCCAGTGAGGTTGCCGTTATCGACCGATGAGATATAGCGAGGCTCGAGCGGGCGCGCGCCCGTCGTTTCATACCAGTTGTAGAAGTGACCGCGGTGACGCGGTAGTTTCGTCAGGGTCTTCAGCGTGTTCTCGATACGTTCGACGGTTTCGGTTCGGCCGATCCAGCCGAAATCCATCGCCGCGAGCGTCGAGAGAAGATAAAGACCGAAGTTCGTCGGCGACGATCTGTGAGCGATGACCGGGAGAGGATCTTCCTGGAAGTTATCTGGCGGGAGCCAATTTTCTTCGGCCGTCACGAAGGTCGCAAAGAATCTCCAGGTACGGCGGGCCGTCGACTGAAGAAGCTGAACATCTTCGGCTTTCAGAGGCCGCATGATTCTCTTCTTCGGCGGGCGCGAGAAATACTGCGCGAGCGCCGGAGCAAAGCACCACAAGATCACCGGAGGCAGAGTAAACGGAAAATACTCACGATTAAAGATGAACGTGAGGACGCAGCCGATGAGCGCGACCGCCACCGCCGCCGTCAGTGACTTAATGAAAACGCGAAGGTTTAGCGAAGCAGCGGCCTTCGATTGCGCGGCCGTCGTCCACTCGAGCATTTTTCTTCTCGTCACGAACAATCGGAGCGTCGCTTTGCCAATCGCATCGAGGGACGTCGTTGCCATATAAGGAAGAAGGATGACGGAGAGAACAAAACGCTCGAAGCCCGTTTTAAACTCTTCGAGAGTGTAGGCGAGGTGTTTGATGAACGCGACGTTGCGACGTCTCGGCCAGAGGTCACCCCACAGAGTTATGAGCGCCGGGTAGGAGAGCCCGATGACGATCAAAGTAACGAGCGCGCCGGGATGAACGGCGTCGAACATGAAGGACAAGAAAAAGAGGAGAAGCAAGATGGGCGGAATGAGGCTTCGTCTCAAGTTGTCGAACATTTTCCAGTGGCCGATTGCCGAGATCGCGCGGCCCCGCGGGCCAAAGATCCAAGGTAGAAGTTGCCAATCTCCGCGCGTCCAGCGGTGCATTCGCATTGCCGCGACACCGATGTGAGAAGGGAAGTCCTCGAAGAACTCGACGTCGGATAAAAATCCGCAGCGAACGAAGTTGCCTTCGAGCAAATCGTGCGAAAGGACCGAATTCTCCGGGATTCTTCCTCGCAAAGCGCGCTCAAAAGCCGCGACATCGTAAATGCCTTTTCCGGTGAACGAACCTTCTCCGAACAAATCTTGATAAACGTCAGAGACCGCCGACGCGTAGGGATCCATTCCCGAGCGACCTGTCGACAGCCGCTGGAACGTCGTCGTATCCGAGGTGAGCGGGAGAGACGGTGTCACGCGAGGTTGCAAAATTCCGTATCCGCTCGTGACGCGATTTTTTTTCGGGTCGAACGTCGGATGATTCAGGGGATGCGACATCGTTCCCACGAGTTGGGTCGCGGCCCCTCTCGGAAGTTTGGTATCGGCGTCGAGGGTGATGACGTAGCGAACGCCTGATGGCACTCGCAAATCTCCTCCCGGGAGCGCAACATAAGACGTCTCGTTATCGCCGAGGAGAAGTTTGTTAAACTCCTCGAGCTTGCCGCGTTTTCTCTCCCAGCCCATCCAACGGTCTTCGGCTTTGTTGTAGAGGCGGCGGCGATGATAGATCGCGAACCGCGGAGGAGCGCCCTCCTCCGCCGGGTGTCTTGAATTCAGAATCGAGAGTTCGTTCGCGGCGACTCGAAGAAGCTCGTCGTCGTGATCGGTCTGCTCGGTGCGCGAGTCGGCGAAATCCGAAAGCAGGCCCAAGTAAATTTGAGGATCTTGGTTTGCGAGATAATGGACTTCGAGTTGTTCGAGCTGTTCGCGAATGCGATCAGCTTGAGTGATCAGGGTTGGAACGACGATGAATGTACGGCGATCTTCCGGAATGCCTTTTTCGAATTTAAGTCTCGGCAAATGCTTCGGACCGAGGACCGCAACGGTCAGTCGGTTGACGATGGCGAGTGCCAGTTCCGACGCGACAAAAATGACGCAAAAAGCGATCGCGAGTTTCGCAGCCCAATGGCCGTTGTCTTGGAATGAATTGAATCCGACAATGAGAGAGATCGCGATCGTGAGCAGAAGAATGGCGCCGAGGTAAAGTGGCGTCGCGTATTTGACGTAGAAGCGTGTGAGCGTGCGCGAGAGCGTCGGTTGGAATTTGACTGTTCTCTCGAATTCGGCTCGGCCGTCGTCGATCAAGTAGAAACCTGGATCACGGTCGTTCGCTCGCGAAACTTCAATCACGCGTTTCGAAATTTCAATTTCTGAGAGAGTGGAACGACGCGCGAGATCTTCGACTGCGTGGCGGTAACGGTCGCGCGTGGCGAAATCCATTTCCGCGAAACGCGAACCTTCGCGCATGATTTGATCGACGTAACTCTCGGCTTCGAAGAACTCTGTCCAGTCGTAGGCCGACATGAGGCGTGATGACGTGATGATGTTGCGAACGGTCACGTTCGCGGCAGCTTGCGCAGTGTGCTCGGCGCTCACGAGCGATTCGATCTCTTTGTTTTCAGAGGCGAGGCGCTCATCGATGAATTTCAGTAGATCGCCAACGCGGGCTTCTTGAAAACGAAGGCGCTGGAGAATCTGGACGGCAAACGCTTGTTTGATCGGTTTCGACTTCAGGCTGGCGATGACGTCTTCAGCTTTTTGCGGCGCGATTTCGCCGACGCCCAAAAGAGAATCCGCGATGTGGTCGGCTTCGAGGCGCATGCGCTGAGAACCGATCAGTCGTGCTGCAATTCTGCGCAGGTTTTCGATCAAAACGAGGCGCAGCGTAATCGGCAGCGCCCAGAGTTCACCAATTTTCAGGGGTTGAACGCGCTGATACGCGGCTAAGAAGATCTTCAGGAGTTCTGGATCGAAACGCGAATCGGTGTGCGCGACGAAAGCCCAAGCGATCCCGTAGACGCGCGGAAGTCCGGCCAAAGGCCCTTCCGCGATCTTCGGGAGTTCGCGGTAGTAAGCAGGCGGAAGGTGTTCTCGAATATCTTTGAGCTGAGCCCGGACGATATGGAAGTTGTCGATGAGCCATTCTGCCGCAGGCGTGATGGCGCGCTTCTCTTCAACTGCGCGCAATAACTCGTGATAAGCCTCTTCGAGGACCAGGGCATTTTCTTTAGTTCGGGCTTCAAGGCTGCGACCCTTGCGGGGATTGCCGGTGATCGTCTGAGCTCGGGCCAGACTCTCGGCGTGCTGTTCAAGGCGGGTCGTTGAAAAGATCTCAGAGCGGATCGGCTCTTCATAATTAAGGAAGGTCGAACGGGGAAGTCGCTTTAGGAACACAGGATTTTTCCTTCTTCAGGCAAGCCCCCACCATTGAGAATTTCGCCAACAGAATCAAGTGACTCTTTATTCAAGAACTGCTAGGGTGGGAGTCGAAGTTTAGCTGCTTGTTTCGAGTCCCCAGGGCATTCCGTCCGAGATCTCCGAATCAGCCCCCTGGCCTTTGGAGGTTCACATGGGTAAGAAACTTTACGTCGGCAACTTGCCATATTCAGCAACGGAGCAAGTTCTCCTCGAGACATTCCAAGAATGCGGCAACGTCGCTTCTGCTCGCATCATCACTGATCGCGAATCGGGACGCTCGAAAGGTTTCGGATTCGTCGAAATGTCGACTGATGAAGAAGCTGCAGCCGCTATTCAAAAATTCAACGGCACTCAGTGGGAAGGTCGCCCTATGACTGTCTCTGAAGCAAAACCAATGGCGCCTCGTGAAGGCGGCGGCGGCGGTCGTGGCTTCGGCGGCGGCGGCGGCGGACGCGGCGGTGGCGGCGGCTTCGGCGGCGGCCGTGGCGGCGGCGGCGGCGGAGATCGTTGGTAATTCCAGCGAGCTTGTTGCTCAAAAAAGGTCGACTCTGAGGAGTCGGCCTTTTTTTATGCCTTGAGCTTGGGGGAACGTTTGCACGTTCTAAACGTACGCGTTCATGTTCACGAACGTGTTCACGTTTTATGTTTTTTCGTTTTGAGAAGCGCGAGCAGGTGGGCTGCTAGCTTATTGCTTGTGGTGTGAAGCGTTTCGGTTTTGCAGTTAGCGAGATCGCAAATTGCTTGGCACTCGCGAAGGCTACCAAGAGCGATGCTGTAGAAGCGCTTTTGATCTTTTGGGCCCTGTTTGCCGGCACCTTCCGCTAGGTTGAGTGCGATCGACGAGCTTGCACGATAGAGCTGATCTCTTAAATAATACGGGATGCGCTGTTTCAAACAGAGCGCATGATATTCCTTCGCGATTTGATAAGTCTTAAAGTTCTCAAGCATCCCGAGAGACGATGCAATTCGCATTCAAACGTGAACTTGAACATGAACGTGCTCGTGTTCGTTCCAAACGTAAAACATCCGGTTTGCGGACAACCGTTTCTGTAAGAGAGGTTCTTCTTGTTAGACATCTACTACTGGACCACCCCCAACGCCTACAAAATCACCATGTTCCTTGAAGAAGCGGGCGTCCCGTACAACACGATCCCGGTGAACATCTCGAAGGGTGAGCAGTTCGAACCGAAGTTCCTCGAGATTGCGCCGAACAACAGGATCCCCGCGATGGTCGATCACGAAACAGGCGTGAAGATGTTCGAGTCAGGGGCGATGCTTTTGTATCTCGCGGATAAATATAAAAAGTTTATCGGCACGGGTGATGTGAAGCGCGCTGAGACGTTGACCTGGCTCTTTTGGCAGATGGCCGGGCTTGGCCCGATGGCAGGTCAAAACCATCACTTCGTTCAATACGCGCCGGAACAAATTCCTTACGCGATCACGCGCTACGTGAATGAAACGAATCGCCTCTACGGCGTGATCAACAAACGCCTGGCTGATCGCGAGTTTGTGATCGGTGACGAGTACACGGTCGCCGACATGGCCATCTATCCGTGGATCGTTCCCCACCAGAGACAAAAGCAGAACCTCGATGAGTTCCCAGAACTGAAGCGCTGGTTTCAGGCGATCGGGGCCCGACCCGCGACCCAACGCGCGTACGAAAAAGGCAAGCTCATCAACTCGCAGCCGACCGTCAAAGACGACGAAGCGAAGAGACATCTGTTTGGCCAGACTTCAGCCGTGGTGAAAAAAAACTAGAGCTTGGCTTGAGCTTTCCTTGAGACTGAAGTCGCGGCCACCTGGATTCGCTTTGAACACGTCGGGATTCGGTCGACAATCAAAGCATGTCGACCGAATCGTTCTACACCAATCTCCATACGTTTTCTGATTTCGCGACGCTCGGTGATGATCGTCACTATGAGACGCTCCCGAATGATTGGTTTGTCGTCATCACCGATGTCAGAGGATCGACAGCGGCGATTGCGGCCGGGCGCTATCAAGATGTGAACATGTTAGGTGCCGCCTCGGTGGCGGTGCTCGGTCAGCTCTGGCGCGATAACGCTGTCCCCTTTGTGTTCGGCGGAGACGGAGCTTCGATTCTCGTGCCGCCGTCGCGACTTGAATCGGTGAAAACAGAGCTCCTGAAATTGCGAAACCTTGCGAAGGCGAATTACGGCCTCGAACTTCGGGTCGGCGTCGTGCCGATGGCGGAAGTCGCGGCGCAAGGCATGAAGATCGAAGTTGCGAAATTTGCTTCAGGCCCCTCTAAACCGATTGCGTTTGTGCGGGGCGGAGGGCTTTCGTGGGCCGATGGGTTGATCAAATCTCAATCCGAAAAATACTGCATTCGCGATGACGACGCAGGCGTACTGGGTGAAGTCAAAGACTTGTCTTGTCGCTGGCAGCCGCTTCAATCACGTAAAGGTAAAGTTCTTTCGATTCTGGCGCGCTCGACAGTCAACGATATCTCCATCTACGCACCGATTCTCGATCAGATGAGAGAGATTTTAGGCGGAGACGTTCAAATCTCATCGCCTGTTAATCAGCTGAACATGAAATACAAATCGATGGCGGCTATCATCAAAAACGAAAGGCGCCAATACTCGCCGATGATGCAGAAGCGGTTCTTCGCGCAGCTCGGCTGGATCCTCTTTTGCGTTTGGGAATTTAAGTACGCTTGCCATTTCTCGCTTTTCGATTCGAAGCGCTACACCGCGCAGATCCCGTCGCACTCCGACTTTCGCAAGTTCGACGATATGCTTCGCCTCGTAATCGACTGCACGCCAGCGCAGATCAAACAGATTCAAGAGCTCTTTGCGAAGCTGCACTCTGCCGGTGACATCTATTACGGCGTACATGTCAGCGATCATGCCATCATGACTTGTCTCGTGGGCTCGGTCGGCGATGGTGATCATATTCACTTCATCGACGGTGGTGATGGCGGTTACGCGCTGGCCGCAAGATCGTTAAAAGAACAGATGGCGCTCGCTCAGGCGAGGAGTGCGGCCGTCTAAAATTGTCGAAACTTTTAAGTCCTTGCGACAGATGTGGTTAATCGCATCATATCGTTTTCGCCGGCGCGCAATTCACCACGGCCTATGGCAAGCTTGCAAACGTGCCACGCTCGAAGATTAAATTTTCGAAAGATGAAAAGTTAGCGGCTCGTTCGGCGATTTGGCCGGATTCGGGACTTTGCCCTCTCTGCGGTCGAGAGATGATTGCCGGTCGGTCGTTAAATGAACATCATTTGATCCCGCGGATGTACGGCGGAATCGAGAAGTTCATCGTGCATCGAATTTGCCATTCTAAAATTCACTCGGTTTTTACCGAAGCCGAGCTTGCGTTTGAATACAACACGTTCGCAAAATTACGAGAGCATCCGGAGATGGCCCGGTTCATCAAATGGGTTCGAAAGCGCGATCCGGAGTATTTCGACAAGCACGCTCGCATGCGGGAGTTCTAACTATGGCGTTGATCGTCCACCACCTGAATAACTCACGCTCACAGCGCATCCTCTGGCTGCTCGAAGAGCTAGAAGTTCCCTACGAAATTCAGCATCACCAGCGTCAGCCGAATATGCTCGCTCCGCCGGAGCTAAAAAAAGTGCACGCGCTCGGCAAATCGCCAGTCGTCGTCGACGACGGCGTGGTGGTGGCCGAATCAGGCGCAATCGTCGAGTACATTCTCGATAAGTACGGTCACGGGCGCCTGCGTCCTCTTGCGGGAACGCCAGAGTTTCTTCAATACCGCTACTGGACGTACTACGCCGAGGGATCGGCGATGCCGCCACTCTTGATGAGACTCGTCTTCGGAAAAATCGTGTCGCAGCCGAAGCCGTTTTTCATTCAGCCGATCGTAAAGAAAATCGCCTCAGGCGTCGAATCGCTTTTAATTGCGCCGAACGTGAATGCGAACTTGGACTTTCAGGAAAAGACGCTCGCGAAGTCATCTTGGTTTGCGGGAGCGCAGTTCTCTGCAGCCGATATCATGATGAGTTTTCCGGTCGAAGCGGCACGCCACCGCGCCGATCTTTCGACGCGACCGCATCTCGTGAAATTCTTGGAGACGATTCACGCGAGGCCCGCTTACAAACGGGCGCTCGAGCGCGGCGGACCTTACGAGATTTAATTTGCGCGCACTTGCCAGATGATGTCGGCGCCGTCGTCCACGACGAGAAGTGATCCGTCATGCATCATCGAGACGCCGACCGGGCGACCGTGAACTTTGTATTTGCCGGCATCGGCGATGAAACCCGTTAAAAAGTCCTCAGGTTTACCAGTCGGCTTTCCGGCGGCGTCGAACGGAACAAACTTAACGGCGTAACCGACAAGTTTTGAATTATTCCATGATCCATGTTGGCCGATGAAGGCTCCGCCGCGGTAGCGTGCCGGAAATTTTTGGCCGTGATAAAACGCAAGGCCAAGGGACGCGGTGTGAGAACCCAATGCGACGTCGGGAACGATCGCTTTGGCGACGAGGTCAGGGCGCTCTCCTTTTAAGCGCGGATCTTCGTGCTGACCGAAGTACGCAAAGGGCCAGCCGTAGAAACCACCTTCACGCACGGAAGTGAGATAGTCGGGCACGAGGTCGTCACCCAAGTTGTCGCGCTCATTCACAGCGGTCCAGAGTCGGCCGTCAGATGCGAAGTCCATTCCGACGGGATTTCGGAGACCCGACGCGAAAATCTTTTCGTCCTTACCGTTCAAATCGACTGACAGAATATTTGCGCGGCGAATTTCGTTGTCGAGGCCGTGCTCACCGACATTCGACCCTGATCCGACCGAGACAAAAAGGCGTGAGCCGTCTTTCGACGCAAGCAAGTTGCGTGTCCAGTGGTTGTTGTAGCCACCGGCTGGCAGCGAGAGAATTTTCGTTCCTCCCGTGAGTTTCGCCGTGCCCTTCGGGTACGCATACCGCAAGACTGCATCTTGTTCCGCGACATAAAATGTATCGTTGACGATGGCCATCCCGAACGGTCGATCTAACTTTTCGGCGATGGGCTCGCGAGTTTCGTAGACACCATCCTTGTTTGTGTCGCGAAAGCGTGTGATGCGGCCTTCTTTCGATTCAGCGACGAAGACGTCCGATGAGGATGGGTCCATGTAAACCCAACGAGGTTCTTTCAGATTTTCGGCGAAGCGCGTGACAGTAAAGCCTTTCGGCGCCATCGGTTTCTCACCCGTCTTCCACCCGATCACCGAAGAGAAGTGAGACTTTGGTGTCGACGGTTTCGGGAGAGGAAGACCGTCGAGCGAACCCGCGTGGACGACGGGCGAGACTGCGAGCGAGACCAGAAAAACCGTTAGGAATTGCATGTATTCACCTCGCGACCTAAGCTAGCAGACGCTCCCGGCGAGAGAACGTTTAGTTCTAACCACAAGACGAGAGGACAAAGATGAGACTCTTCTTAGCACTTTTAGTTTTGGCAGGTTGTGCGACCAAGCAAATCCCGAAGGAAGAAGACGTTCCTCTCCCAAGCACCGCCGGTCTCGAAACCCAAGAGCAACAAGAAAACATCGATCTAGAAGCGCTCGAACGATCTCTCAACCTAGCGCGCCCTCTTCAAGAACTTGGTTACAGAGAAAAATCGTTTAACTCCTGCTCGGCCGGCTATGGTTTCTCGTCGAGTAAGAACTGTCGCAACTTAACGATGGCTTCGATCAACGTTCGACTTCAATGTCGTGATAGCGAAGGCACGATCTCGACGGCGCTCGGGGCGGCCGATCTCGTCGCAATCGCAGGTCAACGCGTGCGCTGGACTCTCCAGAAACAAGACGATGTTTTTACGACCGACGGTCTTGGTTACGGAAATATTCGGGCGGTCTTCAAAAAGTCTCCGAAGAACGATTGGCTGCGTATTGCGGTGGGAATGCAGTTTCTCAACATGCGTGCCAATTCGATCACGCGTGTCGTGACCCCTCGTCCTTGGTGCCACGCTGATTAAGCTCGACCTCGTGCCTAACTGACCTCACCCGAAATTGATCTCGGGTCAACATCAGGCGTAAACTAGGCGCACTTAATAACAGAGATGGGGTTTCGTGTGTTGAGAGCTCTAATCGTGGCAATCGTTCTCTCGTCAATTGCTGGGACTTCGCAAGCGAATGCGAAATCGGATGCGACAACTCGTTTTGCAAAAGCACCCGGAGAAACGGCTGCTTTTGCCGCCGGCTGTTTCTGGGGCACCGAAGAATTCTTCCGAAAAATTCCGGGCGTCACCGCGACGCGGGTCGGTTATGAGGGTGGTGAAAAACCTGCCACGTACAAAGACGTGACGACGGGCCAAACAGGTCACGCTGAAACTCTGCAGATCAAGTTTGATCCAAAAAAAGTGTCTTATGAAACCTTGCTCGATCAGTTCTTCAAAATGCATGATCCAACAACCTTGAACCGGCAAGGGAACGACGTGGGGACTCAATATCGCTCAGAGATTTTTACTTACACGCCAGAGCAGGCGGCAAAAGCCGCCGCGTTTAAAGCGAAAGTCGAAAAGTCTGGCGAGTGGAAAGCGCCGATTTCGACAAAGATCGAACCGGCCAAGACCTTTTTTGAGGCTGAAGACTACCATCAGCAGTATCTGATTAAAAACCCAGGTGGTTACGACAACCATCACCTGCGAAATTTAAATTTCGACGCCAAGAAGTAGTCAACGAACAGCGGCCGTTGCGGGCGAAGGCAACGTTGGTGGAGTCACGACTCCCGTCGGTGAATCGCTCGTGCCCGCACACAGGTCTTCGAGACGCAGATCGATGGTGCTGCGATCTTGCTGATAGCCGGCACACTCTGTGGCGCGCTCGAGGTTTTTGAACTCCGAATGACCGAATCGGGCGATGACCGATTTCGAACCGAAAGTCTCAGCGTCGATTCTCACGTAAACGCTCACCAAGTTCTCGAGTTCACTCTCCGGAAGAAGTGACATCAAAAATCCAGAGCCTGATTCTCTAAAGAGAGGCTCTCGCTGCAAAGTCGCAAAGGTGTCGATCTTCTCCGACGGAGTTGCGTGTGGATCTAGCGCCGCTGCCAAAAGTCTCGCAGACTTGCGGATCGCGCGTTCACGGTCATCAAATGGACTGCGCGTTCGTTTCAAGTAAGCGGTCAGGGCGCTTTCGATTTCGCCTGCGGCGAGACCTTGGATGCGGGCGAAGGCGTTTTCGGTGAAGACGATCTGCGAGTACAACCGAGCGTTCTTGTAAGCGGTACGAGTTAAAATCGGCTCGAGCTTTAGAGCCTGCAAGATGCTCGGATGCACGAGGCGGGCAAGTTTCACACGGGCTTTGTCAGTTTCGCTTCGGCCCATTCGCTTGTCTTTCAGCTCCAAGGTCACCACATATTCGCCGGTCCCGAGAGGAGTTCCCTGTTCATCTGTCTTCGCGATGATCGAAG
>CAJYIL010000475.1 GCA_913774795.1 Pseudobdellovibrionaceae bacterium | reverse complement strand
CACGTTGGTCATCGGTGCCTGGAATTACCCCCTTCAGCTGACTCTCGCACCCCTCGTCGGCGCGATCTGCGGGGGAAACGCGTGCGTGATCAAGCCGCCTGATCTCACACCGAATGTTTCGGCGCTGATTCATCGACTTGTTCCGAAGTATCTCGACCCTGATCTCTACGTGGTGTTCGAAGGCGGTAAAGACGAGGTCACCGAAATTTTGAAACAGCCGTTCGACCTCATCTTCTTTACCGGCGGAACAACGGTAGCGAAGATCGTCATGAAGGCGGCCGCCGAACACCTCACTCCGGTCGTGCTCGAACTCGGAGGAAAATCGCCCGCGATCGTCATGGCCGACTGCGATCTCAAAGTCTCCGCGAAGCGACTTGCTTGGGGCAAATACATGAATGCGGGTCAAACCTGCGTGGCACCCGATTACATTTTGGCCGAAGCCTCGATCAAAGACGCTCTCGTCGAAGAAATTAAAAAGGCCATTCGCGAATTCTACGGAGATGACGTTCAAACCTCGCCCGACTACTGCCGCATCGTCGATGAGCGAGCCTTCGATCGCCTCGCAAAACTTCTTCCCGACACTCGCATTCTGCACGGAGGCAAATCAGATCGAAACGATTTGTTCATCGAACCGACGATCGTTGAAGCCAGTGAGACGTCTGAAGTGATGCAAAACGAAATCTTCGGGCCGATTCTGCCGGTCTTGCCGGTGAGTTCGCTCGACGAAGCGATCACATTCATCAACGCGCGACCGAAGCCTCTCGCTCTTTACGCATTCACCAACGACTCCGGGTCGAAAACGAAGATCACGAAAGAAACGACGTCGGGTTCGGTCGTTTTCAACGATCTGGTCATCCACATGCCGGAGCCCCACCTGCCTTTCGGTGGAGTCGGCAATTCAGGGATGGGCGCTTATCACGGCAAATATTCGTTCGATACTTTTACGCACGCCAAAGGTGTTCTGCGTAAAACAAGCTGGTTCGATCTGCCAGTCAGATACGCGCCTTACACCGATCTCAAGGCGAAGATCATGCGCTGGCTCTTGTCGTGAGTGCATCGCCCGCTTCACCTTTCGCTTTAATTTTACCAGGCGCCGTCGCGCGCGGCGCCTACGAAGCCGGCGTCATCGAAGTTCTGGCGGAAGAAGACATTCACGTCGACCGCATCGTCGCGACCTCATCGGGTGCGCTCAACGGGCTCGCTCTCGCCTCAGGGATTCGTGCGGGCCGAAAGCAAGAGGCCGCTCGCAAGTTGACCGCCTCTTGGGTAGCGAACGGTAGCTGGCAGTCGTCTCTGAGTTTCAATCCCTGGAGTCTTTTGACGGGACGAGGACTCTCAGATCAACAAGGTCTTCTCACCCTCATGCGAGACATGGTGAAACCTTGCACGGCGAAGGAGAAATTCCCAATCGAACTTTGGGTGATTCTCACCCCGCTCGATGGTGTCGTAAATCACATCGGCTCACAGATAGCGACGAGCTACGAGAGTGTTCTTAAATTCAAAGATGAGGATTTCGACTCTCAAGCCTCACTCGACCGAATATTCGCCGTCGTTTCTGCCGCGTGTTCGTTCCCAGGACTTTTCAAACCCGTCGACATCGAAGGCCTTGGGCCTTGCGTAGATGGCGGCGCCGTCAACAATGCGCCGATCGGCTACGCACTCGCCGAATCGGGAATCAAGCGCATTCTGATCCCCGTTCCTTTCCCAAGCCTGATGAAACCGGGTGCCTGGCGAAAAGGATTGGGTCTTCTCAACCACTTGATCGAGATCTTGATCAACGAACGCCTTTACAGAGATCTGAAGCGCACGAATTCGGTGAACGAAAGAGTCGAAAAGCTTGATGCGTTGGTTAAGACCGGAAGATTGACCGAGACGCAAGTTGAGGCCGTCTCCGAAGCGCTCGGCATGAGAAAGGTCGAGCTGACACAGATTCGACCGAGTCAGGTCTTGAAGCAATCACCCTTTGCAGGATTTTTTAGCGCATCAGAAAGACGTCTGCTCATCGAAGAAGGCCGCACGGCTGCGCGCGAAGCTTTAAAGGCGCTACCGGCGCACAACCCGAGAGGGGATCAACTCTCGGCGCAAACCAACGAACACGCCTCATTTACTTCTTCGACGGAGAAACGATCTTCGCGAGCTTGTCGTAGCTGAGAGCTTTCGCGATATCGGCTGGCGTTTTTCCGTCTTGATCTTTAATCGACGCGCACTTCGGCGTGAGCTTCATTAATTTTTTCGAGAGCTCAACCATGTCGGCTTGTACCGCCATGTGAAGAAGACACTCCTTTGAATCGCGGCGCTGGCCTTCGGCCGAAGCGCCTTTCGAAATCATCCACAACGCCAACTTCTCATGGCCCGAATACGTCGAGTACCAAAGAGCGTTTTCGCCGTTAGAATTCTGTGCATTCAAGTTCGCGCCAAGCGCGAGAATATCTTTGATGACCTGATCGATGCCTTCATCTGCGGCCCTCATCAGACCGGTCATATCGTCGGCTGACGAAAGAGCATCGTAGGAAACGCCTTTGGCGTGAAGCTTCTTCGCTTTTGCAAACTCGCCCTTCCAAAGCGCTTCAACCATCGCGTCACGATCGGCATCAGAGACTTTTAAATTCACTGCTTTCGGCGATTTTTTAGCGACGGTCGCACTCGCCACGATTGGCGAGCAGAAGCCAACGACGACCATCATGAGTGCGAGAAGTTTCATAAAATTACGGCTTTCTCAAAAGGAGTGGAGATTGCGGTTGATTGAAGAACGCCGGATTCACTGTCGAAATCACAGCCGGCGCAGGAGGGGGCTTCACAAATAGTACCGAAGGTTTCGGTGGCGCCATGAAAGGTGCTGCTGCAGCCTGCGCGCGGGCTGTGCTCAACGAGACTGATTTCATCTGCATATCGCTATCGAGCGAGTCGAAAACAAGTGCGTCTGCCTGAACCTGCTTCGCTTTGAAGTTCATCATCATCTTCGAGAGCGTCGGACGAATATTCGATGGGCTCGCCGCGCGACCTTGCAAAAAAATGCCGAAGTACACTTCACCCGCAGTGGTCTGTTCGACACCCGCTAAGTTTTTGGCGCCGTTGACGGTTCCGGTTTTCACGATGAGCGCGTTCGATCCATCGGAGAACGTACCGCGGTCTTTACCGGCCACCATCATGACGTCTGCGAGATCCATCTT
>CAJYIL010000474.1 GCA_913774795.1 Pseudobdellovibrionaceae bacterium | reverse complement strand
TTTGTGACAGCTGAAGAAATCATCGAGAAGTTAAAGCTGACGCCGCTTCCAAGCGAAGGCGGATACTATAGAGAGAGTTACCGAAGCGACGCAGAAAAGATTGAAGCGTCAAAATTTGGAATCGATGCTGATTCAAATCGAAGCGTTTGCACCGCCATCTATTTTCTTGTCATTCCGGAAAGTTTCTCCGCCCTCCACAAAGTGAAGAGCGACGAGATATTCCACTTCTACGGTGGAGACTCAGCAGAAATGATTCAGATCGACGAGTCGGGTAGTTTGAAGAGATTCATTTTAGGAAACCGGATCGAACTTGGAGAACTTCCTCAAGTCGTTGTTCGCCGAGGCGTATGGCAGGCTCTCCGTCTAAAAGACGGCGGCAAGTGGGCTTTGACGGGGACGACGGTCGCCCCAGGTTTTGAATTCGAGGACTTTGAACTTGGCGACCGCAAAGCACTCATTCAAAAATTCCCACAGCACCGAGATGACATCATCCGATTTTCCCGGGAGCCCAACGAAAAGGCTCATTGATGACTTTCACACGAAGAATATTCATCGCCATCTTCGTTAGCAATCTTCTCGGTGGAAGCTTAATTATTTATGCTTCGTACGGACTTTTCGAAGCTCGATCGACGCGAGACTTCGAGGCTCGATACCGAGCACTCAGCCGTATTCTTGCTGATACGTTGAATCGGCTGGATGTATCGACCGAAACAATGATGCAGAATGCGGCTCTGGTCATCGCGGAGCACGAAAGTAAAAACGGTGTTCTATCTACTGACGAACTGCGTGCCTTGCGGTCAAGATTGGGAGTCACGCACGCGTTCATCGTAGATAAGAAAGGGGACTTCATTCGATCAACCAATGAAGATCCCAAAATTATCCCCAACCTCTTCAGTTTCAGTAATGAATATCGAAAACTTCTTTCCGGCGAAAAAGAAGTCGAAGCAACACCGATGATTATGCCTCATCCCGAACGCATCCCTTTTAAGTTCCTATCAGTAGCAAACGCTTCGAAGGACCGGATCATCGAGGTGGGCGTCCGTGTCGATTTCTTGGCTAAGATGTTGACTGAGGCTGTGAAGTCGGACGACGAGG
Organism: Pseudobdellovibrionaceae bacterium; assembly: GCA_913774795.1. Taxonomy (GTDB): domain Bacteria; phylum Bdellovibrionota; class Bdellovibrionia; order Bdellovibrionales; family JAMPXM01; genus CAJYOV01. The sequence continues at coordinate 12,978 of CAJYIL010000474.1, read as the reverse complement.
TCGTTTCAATGACGCTTTATTCGCCGGACGGAACACAGTTTGGAACGTTCACTCAGGACGGAGCCACTTTTGTGAAACAAAAAGCGGAGCTGCCTAAAGATTTTGGAGCATCGATTGACGCGGGCAAGACGATGGACTTCTACACTGAGGTCGCATCCTCTCACGAAAACTGCGCACAATGTGACGTTGCAAAAACGTCTGTAAACGGGCGCTATTTTTATGTCCTCAAGAGTGAAGTCTCAAAGCGGCCGTTGATGGAAGCTCAAACTCTCGCAGCCCAAATAGCTGGCGCCACGTTGATAATGAATCTATTCGGATCGCTCGCGGTCGCCTCTTTTCTAGCACGAAGACTCTCTAGGAATATTGGTGTAGCCGTTGAGAGAGTCCGCGCGATCAGTCAGGGCAAGAACATTCGAGCGAGAGTTCATCTACAGGACAACTCTGAAGTTTCTTATCTCACGAATGAATTCGATAAGGTCTTGGATCATCTCGAAATCGCACAAACTCAGATGCTGGCAGCCCACCAAATGCGTTCGAAGGTAGAGCTTTCCAAGATCGTTGCGCACAACATTCGGTCTCCTGTCCTTGCGATTGAAATGATGCTACCAGCTCTAGAAGGCGCGCCTGACAAAGTTCGTCGCGTTCTGAGATCTTCACTTGTGGAAATTAAATCTCTCAGTCAACAGCTCAAGGACAGCGCTGAATTAAGTAAAGGCGTGGCGGCGTTTGAGCTGAGCGAATTTAGTATTTCGGAATTAATAGCTGAAGTCGTCGAGCAGAAGCGTTTTGAGATCGCAAGTGCGAACGGAATCGAATTCGTTATAACCGAAAGTTCTGGAGGTTTGATTCGAGCGAACCGGCAAGATATGCGAGGTGTCTTATCGAATCTAATCAACAATGCGATTGAAGCTACGCTTGATGGAGGCGCGATCGAAATCTCTGATCGCCGAGCTGGAGATGGCGTAGAAATACAAATCTCCGATCAAGGCATCGGCATGGATGCGAGTATTTTAGCGAAGCTGGAGCGCGGCTCGTTTTCGACTAAAATGGGAGTCGGTCGTGGTATTGGCATCGCGCACGCGCGCAGTGCTGTCGAATCTGTTGGGGGATGCATCAGGTTCGAATCCGAACTCGATACAGGCACCAGCGTTTCAATCAAATTACCAACGGCTGCTCCGCCGGTTTCGGCGCTAGCAGTTCACGCTTAGTAATGGCAATCGAGCTGGTTGTTAAACGTTACTGTTGAGCTTCGGAAGCGAGTCTGCGAACTGCTGGATGCGATCGCGAATTAGATCACGAGTCTTTCGGAACATTAACAGATTGTCTTCGGTACTCCCGGATTGTCCTGCTGGATCTTGAAAGGGCCAATGGAGTTTCTTTGCGGTTTGTGACGGCAAAACTGGGCAAACCTCTTCCGCACAAAGCGTAATAACGTAATCCAAATCTACGACAAAACTTGCCGGTAAGTCTGTGACAGCCTTCGATTTATTGCTCGATATATCGATTCCAATCTCCTTGAGAGCTCGGATCGCAAAAGGATTGGGAGTCTTCGGTTCGGACCCTGCGCTTTCAATGATCGCTCGTTCACCAAAAATTTCTTTCGCCAATCCTTCAGCCAGCTGGCTCCGAGCTGAGTTCGCGACGCACATAAATAGAATCTTGTATTTTCCGTCGGTCATATCTTCTCCAGGTCAATTTTGGATTTTGATTCCTTACGCTCGCTGTAGCGATCAACCAGAAAATCGCGGTGATCTCTGGTCATGTACGTGAACCGCATAAGCTCTTCCATAACGTCAACAACCCGGTCTCGGTAGGACGATGGCTTCATCGTGCCATCGTCGTTGAATTCGTTGTATGCCTGAGCGACGGAGGACTGATTTGGAATGGTGATCATGCGCATCCAGCGTCCAAGAACGCGCAGAGTGTTGACCGCGTTGAATGACTGCGAGCCACCAGACACCTCCAGAACCGCCAACGTTCGACCTTGAGTCGGTCGCACACTTCCAATGTTCAAAGGAATCCAGTCGATCTGATTCTTCATTATCCCGGATACATTGCCATGCATCTCTGGGCTCACCCAGACTTGCCCCTCGGACCAAATGCTCAGTTCTCTTAGTTCTACGACCTTTGGATGACTCACAGATTCTTGGTCGAACAGTGGAAGGTCCTTTGTATCGAAAAAACGGACCTCGGCACCCATGAGCTCTAGAATCCGGCCGCACTCGGCTGCTAACAACCGCGAGAAAGACTTAGGCCTGAGAGAGCCAGAGAGAATAACAATCTTAGGTGGATGTTTAGAGTAGGGCTTTACCGGAGTCGTTAGGTTGAATGTCTCGTGCTCTAAATAAGCCAGTTTATCGTTCTTCATTGCGCAGTTCCAGTTGCGAAGTATCTGCGCTTTGTCCAGAGAGCAACGTGCACCAAGCCAATGAGCACCGGCACCTCGACAAGTGGGCCTATTACAGCAGCGAAAGCAACGCCGCTATTTAGACCAAACGTCGCGATCGCTACGGCTATGGCAAGCTCGAAGTTATTAGAGGATGCTGTGAACGACAGCGTTGCTGATCTCTCATAGTCTACGCCTTGCTTGCGGCTTAGCCACATCGAGACGACGAACATGATCAGGAAATAAAAAACTAGAGGAACAGCAATGAGTAGAACGTCGAACGGAACTTGGATTATGCGATCACCCTTCAGCGAAAACATTAAGACAATCGTCAATAATAGGGCGACTAGAGTGATGGGTGAGATCTTTGGAAGAAATTCTCTTTGATACCACTCTTGTCCTTTCGTTCGGACGAGAACATATCTTGTTAAGAAACCAGCAATGAACGGAATGCCTAAGTAGACAAAGACAGCTCTGGCAATTTCAATCATCGTGATGTCCACCGCCATACCTTTGGCTCCAAAGATCGGTGGTAGCAAAGTGATGAAGATGTATGAGTAGAACGGGAAAAATAGAATTTGGAAGATTGAGTTAAATGCGACGAGCCCGGCGCAGTACTCAGAGCTTCCCTTCGCTAGTTGATTCCAAACAATCACCATTGCGATACAGCGGGCGAGTCCAATAAGAATCAAACCGATCATATATTCCGGATGCGACGGTAAAAAGATGATCGCGAGGAAAAACATCAGCAAGGGCCCGATGATCCAATTCTGAACGAGAGAAAGAAGGAGGACTTTCTTGTCTCGAAAGACCTTTCCCATCTCCTCGTATTTAACTTTCGCGAGCGGAGGGTACATCATCAAGATCAGACCAATCGCGAGAGGGATCGACGTAGATCCATAACTGACGCTCTCTATGTTGTGCGCAAACCCGGGAAATACTCTTCCGATCACCACGCCAATGGCCATCGCTATAAAAATCCAAACAGTCAAATAACGATCCAGGAACGAAAGCCTTCCGCCCATCTCAGCACTTCCTCTTCTTTTTGCTTCTTGAGTCTCTCACGCAGCAATTCTCTTTTAAGAAATCGATTAGATCGTCTACTTGGTCGGTGTTCGCTGAATAAAAAAGCTGACGTCCCTCGCGCCGCGAGGATATCAAACCGGACTTAACTAAGTGCGAGAGATGGAAAGACAACGTGTTGTCTGGAATCTTCAACTCCTCAAGCATTTGTTTGGGGCCCAGGCCCGTTCCACCAAACTCAATAATGAGCTTAAAAACCCGAAGTCGCGTTTCCTGAGAAAGCGACGAAAACGCTTCGAGCGCTTTGAATATTTCCATAGTTCTAGAATAATGGAAATATGAAGTCTGTCAAACTTAGCGACGACTCTTTTTCTTAGGCTCGAGGTTGGTTTATCCGCGGCCTATCGAAGTTTAATCGCTAACATCTGACGGAACGACCGTTCGCGGAAAGTAGTTCTTCATGCTTGCGAGGCTGATTAGGTCGTCGCCGCGCAATCGCGCATAGGCTTCATCGCACTTTCACTTAGGCAAGACAGTCGGATCTCGCCGCGATCCGTATGGCGCATGGGTCAGTGCAATATTTCCCTCGAAGTCCGAGTAGAACCGTGCCTTCGCAGGATACCAAGCTTTACTTCGGAGAAAACTCATGCGTTTGATATTGCTCTGACACGTGACTTCACTTTGGCGTGCGATACAAGACAGCTGAACCCTGGGGCAAAAGTTGCACTCGCGTTACATGCGTCTACCGTGATGGCAAGCGCTTTAACCATCGCGGCTCTGGAGCGTCGATTAGATATTCGTCAAACTAATGCGCTGTCGAGGTGCTCTTACGAGCACTTATAAAAAGAACAGCAAACAAGCTCGCGAGAACGAGTTGCGCGACGAGTGTTTGATAACTTGGATAAATACCAAGCAAATCGATTCGCAAGGGAATCCCAACCGCGTCTGCTCCAACGAAGCCTGCCTCTTGAAGTGAATGAATCCCTTTGCCGATCAAGATAATCGCCAAAGCCATCATCATCCACGAGCACACTTCGAAAAGCATTCCGAGTGGGAGTTTCTTACTTTCTTTGATCGCAAAATAAGAGAGAACGATCAAGATCGCGAGTGACGAGAGAATGCCTGCGCCGGCGATGTTCTGCCCAGACTGATCAAGATCGATCCAGATTGCTCGAAGAAACAGAACGACCTCAAATGCTTCACGGAACACAGCCATAAAGGCCACGAGGGCTAACGCAAAATAACTTTGCCGTCCGAGACCAGCCTTTAATTTCGTTTCTAAGAAGGAGCGCCACTTCTTCATCTCAGCGTAACGGTGCAGCCAGAAGCCGACATAGATCAAAACTACAACGGCCAGTAAGGAGATTACACCTTCGAGAAGCTCGCGACTCAGTCCACTCATCGATAAAAGCAATCCTGACGCAAACCACGCCGCGATTCCGACGGTAATTGCGGCAACCCATCCAAAATGAACCCATCTGACCGCTCGCGGTTGGTCCATTGCTCGCAGAATGCTAATGAGAATTACGATAATGAGGACCGCTTCGAAACCTTCACGGAGGAAGATCGAAAATGCAGCTCCGAATGCTACTCCCGGTGACATCTTAGATTCCGCGAAAAGCTTCTTTACTTCATCGAGCTTGCCGAAAATCTCCTTTTTCTGGCCTTCTATCTTTCCGGCTGACTCACGCTTCTGAAGTGACGATCGATAGCCAATCATTAGAGATTCAATTTCTTCAACGAGCCCAGGAAGATTCGCTCGCATCTTTGGTTCGAGTGGTTCGATTCCTTCGAGGTATGCCCGGAGTGCAAAGTCGTTTGCCTTTGTGAAATCACCCGACTTCGCTGCGGTTAAGCTCTCATTCAATAACAGCTCAGCAATCTCAAGTGGATTTCCTCGATCGCCTGTCGAGCCAATTGCACGAAGAGACGCGATAGAGGCTTTAACGTCATCAGAGTCTCCGAGTGATGTAGCGATCTCACGATCGGTCATCGTAGCAGCCTCTTTCAGGCCGAGTTTCGCTGGTGCCACCGTATGGTTGAGGCCTGCGAACGGAAGCGATTTTAAATAGAAGGCTAGATCCCAAATTTCCTTATCGGACAGTTGTCCAAAAGCAGCCATCGCTGTTCCAGGAACGCCAAGCCTGATTGTGTTGTAGAACTTGTAAGGAGCACTATTCCAAACAAGTTCCGAATCAAAGAAGTTCGCTGGTGCAGGCTCAAGACCTTTCGCAGTAGGTCCATCACCATGGCCCGTGGCTCCGTGGCAAGAAGCGCAATTGGTTTGGAAGAGTTTTGCGCCGTTCGGAAGGTCAGGAAGCGATCTGGGTGCGACATCAATTTCGGCTAAGCGAATCGCGTCCTGTTGAAGCTTTCTCGCGAGCTTTCCCACATCGTCGGCTGAGGCCTTTGAGCTTATCATCTGCTGAAGTGCTTTGATTTCAGTTGCGAATGTCTGATCCGCTTTGAGCTCCTCTACGCCATCAGCATTTGTACCGACGATTTTTGCGAACTCCACCTGCTCAGCGTACTCGGATTCGCTAATAACCTTTCCGTCTCGGACTGCGCCGCCGTAGTCCTTCGCCAGGTAGTCGAGTAAGTGGACAACGACTTGAGGCGACGGTTTCGACTCCTGACCGTAAGATAGAAAGCTGAACAGCGTGAGTATGAGGACGGTCGTGATTACATTCTTCATAAAAGGCGGTGTATCGCGATGATCACATCTACGAGAAAGAAAATCTATCTCCGCGCCGGCAACTGAAAGCGTGTTGATAGAACACTTGCACAATAACGCAACTGAATCTTATGTTCGTTAAATGCATAGAGTAAATGTCGATCTCCACGAATTGTTCCAGGCGCTCGCAGACTCCCATCGCGTGCGAATCGTAAAGCTTTTGCTGCTAACAAAGGACGAGCTCTGTCTTTGCGAGCTCTCTGAGGCTCTGGATGAACCTGAATACAAACTTTCACGTCACGTCAAAATCTTAAAATCGGCAGGTCTTCTTAAGTCGGTGCGAGACGGGAAGTGGATTTACCATTCGCTTGTCGCGAACGAGAACTATTTGAAGGCTATTTTCAAAGGGGTCGGCTTGTTTCCGGACTCCGAAAAAACGTCAGAGACTGATTATGCAAGATTTCGAAAGCGCGCGATGAAGCGAAAAAATGGACGTTGTTCGCTTCCATCTCGGATCATTGATTCGACGGAGAAGCGAGCATGAGAAAAACCGTATTCACCGTACCGAAAATGGATTGCCCTTCTGAGGAAAAACTCATCCGTCTTGCCCTGGCTGACATGAAGGAAGTTGATCTTCTTCAGTTCGACCTCGCTGGTCGAAAGCTCACTGTGTTTCACGAAACGGAGCCAGTACTTTTACTCCGGAAACTTGCTCCACTGAATTTTGGCGCGGAAATTCACGGCACTTCGCATATGAGCGAACTCGAGGAGACTCTGCTACTCACTGAGAAGGCTAAAGCGTCGGGTAACGAAAAGGCAGAAATCAAAGTGCTTTGGATCTTGCTCGCGATCAACGCGGTTATGTTTGTCGCCGAGATCGCATGGGGACTGATCTCGCAAAGTACTGGTTTGATTGCCGATGCAATGGACATGTTTGCTGACGCAGCTGTTTACGGCATTAGTTTGTATGCCGTTGGCAAAGTGCTTTCGCTTCAACGGAAGGCAGCGCGTTTCTCAGGCTATGCCCAACTAGCCTTGGCGTTGTTTGCTCTTGCAGAGGTCATTCGTAGGTTTGCATTTGGGAGTGATCCAGAGCCGAGCTACATGATGGTGGTTTCCCTTGTGGCTTTGATCGCGAACGCAATCTGTCTTGTTTTAATTAACAAGCATCGCTCTGGCGGCGTTCACATGAAAGCAAGCGCGATCTTCTCAGCAAATGACGTTATCGCAAATTGCGGCGTCATTTTAGCAGGTGCGCTCGTAAGCTGGACAGGATCACGCATACCGGACTTAGTGATCGGTTTTGTTATCGCAGCTGTTGTGTTTCGCGGATCTCTTGCGATTCTAAAAATTTCGCGCGAGCCCGAAAAGGCTCACGCGACTTGAACACTTGGTTCTTCTGCCTGACGCGAGCTCAGGACGGGTGCTGTAATGACTCTCGCTTTTCCTCGCGTTGCTCGAGAATCCAGTAAAGGGTCGGCAGCACCAATAGAGTGAGGAGCGTCGACGAGACAATTCCGCCGATGACAACCGAAGCAAGGGGTCGTTGAACTTCAGAGCCGACTCCGTTGGAAAGCATCATTGGTAAAAAACCAAAGATAGCAACGAGAGCTGTCATGAGAACGGGCCGCAATCGGACCATTGTGCCAGAGTGGACGATGTCTAGACCTCGGTGGCCCTCCGCCTTTAGCTGGTTGAAGTAGTTCACAAGAACGACGCCGTTTAGCACCGCAATTCCAGAGAGCGCGATAAAGCCCACGCCCGCAGAAATGCTAAACGGGAGACCGTTCAGAATCAGTGAAACAACACCTCCGACTAGCGCAAGCGGTACGCAGGCAAAAATTAGGAATGTCTGCTTAACGCTCTTGAAGGCCGCGTAGATCATCATCAAAACAAGAAGAAGTGCGAGCGGAGCCAGAATGAGAAGGCGCGATCGTGCCTCTTGAAGGTTTTTGAAATTCCCTCCCCATTCGAAATAATAACCTTGAGGCAACTTAATCGCGGCATCGACTTTCGCCTTCGCTTCATTCACGAAACTTTCGGTGTCGCGTCCACGCAGGTTGATCAAAACAGCAGAACGACGATTCGAGTTTTCGCGATTGATCGAGCCGAATGTTTCGGCAAACTTCGTTGTCGCTAATGAGTTGAGTGGAGTCGTTGTGCTCAATCCAAGCGCTACGGGGAGTTGTTCAATGGTCTCCAAGTCCGCACGTTCAGATTCTGAAATACGGACGATAATTGGAAACTTCCGATCGCCTTCGTAAAGATAGCCAACCTCTTTGCCTCCCATAGCGATAGAAACTGACTGGAGCAAATCCCCGAGAGATGCGCCATAGCGAAAAATAGCTTCTGGCTTCGGCTCAATTCTTAAAACGGGGGAGGTACCCGCGAGGTCCTCTTCAACGTCGCCTGCACCTCTTACTTTTTCGATAACCTCTTTCGTCTCTTTAGCGATCGACATCAGCTTATCTAACTCGCGCCCATAGATCTTTACCGTAACGTCCGCGCGAGTTCCTTCGAGCAGCTCGTTGAAACGCATTTGAATAGGCTGAGAGGCAAGATAGTTCATGCCAGGCAGCTCTCGTTCAAGCTTCGCGAGAATCGCCGAAGTTAGGCTTTCGAAAGTATGCTTACCGCTTTCACCTTTGGGCCATTCGTCCCGAGACTTCAACATGATGTACGTATCAGCAACGTTAACGCCCATCGGATCAGTCGCGACTTCGCTCGTTCCGATGCGAGAGAACACATGGTCAACTTCGGGAAACTCTTTGACGATCTTGTCGGCTTCATTCTGGAACGCAATGGATTGATCCAAACTCACGTTCACTGGACGGATCATGTGGAATGCAAAAGATCCTTCACTCAGTTGCGGTAGGAATTCAGCGCCTCTTGTAGCGAAAAGCGCGGCTCCTATGGCGACACTCGAGACCGCTACAATAATGACGGCAGTCGGGTGAGCGATCGCCTTCGAGAGAAACGGGTGGTAAACCGCTTTCACCCATTGCATGAATTTCGGCTCTTTTTCTTCCGCATCACCCGATAGAATTAACGAAGCCAGCGCGGGCGCAGTTGTAAAAGACAAAACGAGCGCGCAAGCAACAGCGATTACGAAAGTACCCGCCATCGGTGCAAACATTTTTCCTTCGATGCCGACGAGTCCAAAGATTGGCAGGAAAACGGCGACGACAATCAATTCACCAAAGCCCGCAGCCATGCGGATTTCAACCGAGGCGTCGTAAACCGCTTTTTGAACTTCTGCACGCGTGAGCGGACGATGGAGCTTATGTTTTAAATCATGGATGTATCGAACGCAGTTATCGAGAACGATGACCGTGCCATCGACAATGATTCCGAAATCAAGTGCGCCCAAGCTCATTAGATTCCCGGACATGCCCAAGGGCTTCATGATGACGAAGGTCGCAAGAAGAGAAAGTGGAATCGTCAGGGCCGTGATGACTGCAGCGCGGATATTTCCTAAAAGAACGAAGAGGATGACAATAACGAGAGTGGCACCAAGAACTAAGTTGTGTTCAACGGTTCCAAGCGTCGCGTTTACAAGATCAGAGCGGTTGTAAACAGTCGTGAGTTGAACCCCCTTCGGGAGACCTTCTTTAATCTCCTGCATTTTAGCGTCGACACGTGTTGCGACGGTTCGGCTGTTTTCTCCGAGTAACATCATAACGGTTCCGAGAACCACCTCGCGTCCGTTGTATGTCGCAGCACCGGTCCTTAACTCTCGTCCGAGCGCAACCTTCGCGACATCGCCAACCTTCACTAACTTGAACGATTCGAGTGATTTGATTGAAACTCTTTTGATGTCTTCTGCGTCTTTAAATAGTCCGACACCTTGAACTAAGAATTGCTCGGCAGATTGCTGAACATAGCCGCCTCCGACGTTGCGGTTGACCGCTTCAAGAGCGTTAAGAATCTCTTGGAAGTGAACCGCGTAAGAGGACATTTTCTCAATGTCGGGCTGAACGTGATACTGACGTTCGTAACCACCCGTTGTGTTGACTTCGGCGACTCCTTGAACCGTTAGAAGCCGTGGCTTCACAAACCAATCTTGAAGCGCCTTGATTTCCATCAATTGCTTCAATCTTTCTTGTGGGTCGGTAGCAGGTTTCTCGTAATCTAAGACGTACTGATAGATCTCACCAAGTCCCGTCGAAATTGGGCCGAGACGAGCTTCTGCACCTGGCGGAAGTTCCGATAGAGCGCCTTGCAATCGCTCGGAGACGAGCTGCCGAGCACGATAGATATCGGTTCTATCATCAAATACAACTGTGACCTGTGAGAGACCGAAGCGCGTAATGGAGCGAACCTGCTCAACGCCCGCGATTCCTCGCATGGATGATTCAACTGGGAAAGTGATCGTCCTCTCAATTTCCTCAGGTGCCAATCCTTCGATCGTCGTGTTGATCTGGACTTGGTTGTTAGTGATATCCGGCACGGCATCGATCGGCAGATGTTGGAAACTGTATATCCCAAACCCAGCAAGCATCAGCGTGAACAAGAGAACGAGATTTCTGTGATAAACAGAGAAGTGAATAATTCGATTAATCATAGATTTTCCTCAATGCGAGTGGCCGACAGCGCCACCGCCCTCAGAAGCGATTTCAGCGATTCTCAAAAAGCCAATACCCGTGATTACGACTCGATCGCCTGCGATCAGGTCATCCGACGAGATAGTGTATTCGCCCGCTGACTTGGAGATAGTTTTGAAATCGACGCGGCGATAGAAACCAGCGCGTTCACGAAAAATGTTTCGTTCCTGAAGGCCGAAAAAGATCGCCGATTTCGGAAGCGAAACAGCTTGTGACGAAACCACCGTGCGAGACGTAATTCCAAATCTCTTTACGGCTTCAGGCGATAATTTGAATCCCTTTTCGTGGTCGGTTTCAGTAATGCCCTTATCGGGACCAACCGCAGGATTTTCGTCCTCTTCCTCATGAGCGTGACCGGCTTCAGCCTGAGCTTCGTGCTCATGTTTTTCTTCCGATAGCAGAGGCCGAGAAAGCAAGAGGACGAAGGTCAATGCGATTACTTCAAATTTTCTATTCATAATTGAATCCACCAAGCTTTCCGTCGAGAAGATAGAGACCCATAAGAGCCTGTGCGGTTTCGTACTCGAGCTCATTTTGACTTTGAGTGAACTCAAGAATTTGACGGTGGGCTTCGATCACCAACACGCCCGAAATGACTCCCCGGTAGAAGAGCGATTCAGTATTCCGATGTTTAGACTCGATGTCCTTTACCGAGGGAGCGGCTTCCAGCGACTTTACGAACCCTTCATAACTCACAAGAAGGTTGTCGCGATCGATTTGGATCTGCCGTGAGAGTTTAGTGAACTCGATTTCAGCCTTCGCTTTTTGAGCGGCAGCCTGGCTTCGCTCTCCTCCGTTGAGATTTAAAAGAGGAATTGGGAATGAAAGTCCGACGCCATACCTATAGTACAGTGCAGTTCCTTCGATGTTACGAATGCCAACCAAACTGACTGTCGGGTCGGGAATCGCATTAGCCGTTGCGAGGTCTTGATTTGCTTCAGCTTGCGTCAGATCTGAATTTGCGATTTTGATGGCAGGAGCTTGTTTAAGATCGATCGGAGTCTTTGCAAGGACTGGCCACTTCTCAAGTCGGCGAGGCAGATATTTGAGCGCTGAAGCGACGTTAAGTTCGGGGATCAGCCGGAAGAAGTTCTCTGTTTTTCTTAATTCTGCTTCGAGGGCAGCAAGCTTGTGCCTGTAATCGCCAGTAGAAAGGCGAAACAAACTAAACGTCACTTGTTGATCAGGACTGAGACGCGGGCGAGAGGCAAATTGGTTATGGACTTTGCCAAACGTATTAAGAGCCTCTTTAAGAACTGCGATTTCGTCCGACAACTGACGATAGCGAATGAGCTGAAGAAGCGCCTGCATGCGCGCTTGGTATCTCGTCAGATCAGCGTTTGCGCGTAGAGCATCCGCCTGAGCGGCGCCGAGTTTCTGTCGTGCCGATCGTTTTCCGCCAATTTCAATCAGCTCAGAGACGGCGACTGCGTCTTCTCCGACGACATCGCCGAAATTGTGCCCTTTGGTTGTTTGAAAATTGATCTGCGGATTCGGAAACTGTGATGCTTTTTTTCGAATCCCTTCGATCTCGAGATCGTTGAAAGACAGTTTCCGTACATCTGGATGAAATGTCTGAACGCATTCGACAACGTCAGCCGTGCTGCTCGGACTTTGGCATACGTTGCTCGCGGCCTTCGCTTGGTAAGTAGCCGCGAGAGCGAGAAAACAGAGAGAGAGATATTTCACTTGGAAGCCTTGATTCAAAGTTTTAATTCACACGGAAGACTTTAAATGACGTGACTGAGGACTTGTGGATGGCGCGCATCTGAACATCGATGGCGTCGATTTGCTCCAACTGGCCGTCGAGAACCTTCCTAGCAATATTTTCGCTGCTTTCGCCGACCTTACCCGGTGGCAGTCGTTCAGGGTTTGAAACACTCAGGGTCCACGACTGCGCGCACGCACTGGTAGTCGCGAGAACAAATCCGCTATCGATTTTTGGCCTCATGTCAGTAAAGACGCAGCCCATGGTGAGGTCGCTTCCATCGCCCATTTTTTTGGAAATTGATGAATCAATGTTGAGCGCGAGGTTTGTCAGATCGTAGGTGACTTCTTCGATTGTACGAATGCGCGTACCATCATAGATCGGAATTGTAGGAACGATTGAAAATGTAACGTTGAAGACGCTCGAATCGATTTTCATCTTCCCTGCAAAAGTGCCCGATATGCCATGGAAGAAGCGCTGTTGACGCGTCAGCCGCGCCTCCATCTCCACAACCTTTTGATCGGTTTTCGCTTGGTCAGCGCCTGCCTCAATCGCAGCTTTTTCCTTCAGTCGGTCGTCTCCC
>CAJYIL010000473.1 GCA_913774795.1 Pseudobdellovibrionaceae bacterium | reverse complement strand
TTTCGATGATCGAATTTTTCGATCAGAAGACAGGGTCTGGAGACAGTATGAAAGTGCGAGCTTCTGTGAAGCGCATCTGCAACAAATGCAAAGTCATCAAGCGCAAAGGCGTTGTCCGCGTTATTTGCGAAACGTCTAAGCACAAGCAAAGGCAGGGATAATCCATGGCACGTATCGCCGGCGTCGACCTTCCAAGAAACAAGCGTGTTGAAATCGCGCTTCAGTACATTTACGGCATTGGTAAAACCCAAGCTAAAAACATCGTTGAGTTCGCGAACCTCCCTGCTGAGCTTCGCACTGACGATTTGACTGACCCACAGATCGCTAAAATCCGTGAATACATGGAAGCGAACTTAAAGACAGAGGGTGACCTCCGTCGTGAGATCGGTCTCTCGATTAAGCGTTTGATGGATCTCGGTTGCTACCGTGGTCTCCGCCACCGCAAAGGTCTCCCAGTTCGTGGTCAGAGCACTCGTCAGAATGCTCGTACACGTAAGGGTCCTCGTAAAACGGTCGCGAACAAGAAGAAGGCAGTATAATCCATGGCTGGTAAAAAACCTGGCGCAAAGAAAAAAGTCCGTAAAAGCGTTCCTCACGGGAAGTGCTTCGTTCAAGCCGGTTTCGGCAACACGATCGTCACGATCACTGACCCTTCGGGCGAAGTTATCTCGTGGTCGTCAGCTGGCCACTTGGCGTTCAAAGGCAGCCGTAAAGGCACGCCGTACGCAGCTCAGCTCGCCGCTGAAGACGCAGCGAAAAAAGCAATGGAGCAAGGCCTTCGCTCTGTTGACGTTTTCCTCAAAGGACCAGGCGCTGGTCGTGAACCAGCCATCCGTTCGTTGGCTTTGGCCGGTATCCGCGTAGCAACAATGCGCGATACGACTCCAATGCCACACAACGGCTGCCGCCCTCCAAAGCGTCGTCGTATCTAAACTAGTTTTGTAATTGCAAAGTACTCGGATGAAGGCACCGCTCGATAGCGGGTTGTAAACGAGGCTTAACTGAATCGGAGAATTGTTAAGTGAGCTGCATCCCTAATAGCGTCTGCAAAATGTGTCGTCGTGAGAACATGAAGCTTTTCTTGAAAGCTGACCGTTGCTTCACAGACAAATGCTCGTTCGAGCGCCGTCCTTACCCTCCAGGGCAGCACGGTCAACAACGTTTGAAGTTCTCGGAGTTCGCACTCCAGCTTCGCGAAAAACAAAAAACAAAGCGTTACTACGGCGTTTACGAGAAGCAATTCGCTCTCTACTTCGAGAAAGCCGACAAATCTCGCGGCGTCACGGGTACTGAGCTCCTGAAGTTGCTCGAAACTCGTCTCGATAACGTTGTTTACAGCCTCGGCTACGCCGGCAGCCGCCGCGAAGCACGCCACCTCGTGAAGCACAACCACTTCACAGTCAACGGCGAGAAGTGCAACATCCCTAGCTACAACGTTTCTAAAGGCGACGTCGTAGAAGTGAAGCAAGGTTCGCGTGAAATCACGAAAATCCTCGCTTCGATCGAATCGGTTAAGAAACGCGAAATCCCGGCTTGGCTCGAAGCTGACCACGGCGCGTTTAAAGGCACTGTAAAAGACATGCCTTCACGTGAGAACGTGACTTTGCCGGTCGAAGAAAACATGATCGTCGAATATTACTCTCGTTAATGAACCCGGGACTGTTGGCTTGGCCGATAGTCCCATTTTCCGTTGGGTCTCCAAGGACTCGACGCTCGGAGAATCAAGGGCAGATCGAGATCATATTATCTAGATCTGTGGCCTAAACAAAAACTGCGTTCGAAGAAACAGGGGAAACGAAACATGCAAGAGCACTATTACAAATTCTGGCGCGATCTCATTAAACCTAAAGCCTTCGAAGTCGACCGCGATGTTCTTCGCGAAGACTACGGCCGTTTTATGATCCGCCCGCTCGAGCGTGGTTACGGCGTAACTCTTGGCAACTCTCTTCGTCGTATCTTGCTCTCGTCGATGATGGGCTCAGCTGTTTCGGCAGTTAAGTTCGACGGCGTTCTCCACGAGTTCTCGACGATTCCTGACGTGATGGAAGATGTCACTGACATCATCCTCAACCTCAAGCAAATCCGCTTTAAACAATATTCGCCTGACACCCAAACTCTTCGTATCACGAAGAACGGCCCAGGCGTTGTCACGGCTCGCGATATCCAGACAAACGACAAAATCGAAGTCTTGAATCCGGACCAACACATCGCGACTCTCGGTAACAACGGTAAATTCAACGTTGAACTCACGATCACTTACGGACGTGGTTTCGTTGCCGCTGACGAAGCGAACCAAGATCTTCCAGTCGGTACAATCGGTGTCGACGCTCTCTACTCGCCAATCCGCCGCGTGAACTACCAAGTTTCGAACGCGCGTGTTGGTCAGAGAACAGACTACGATGCCTTGACGATCGAAGTCTGGACAGACGGTTCGTTGAAGCCAGAAGAGTCGATCTCTCTCGGTTCGAAGATCTTGAAAGAACAACTCCAGATCTTCCTCACGTTCGACGAGACGATGGAGCCAGACGTCGCAACTGAAGAAATCAAGTCGCCAACATTGAACGAGAACTTGTTCCGTTCGGTTGACGATCTCGAGCTCTCGGTTCGTTCGGCGAACTGCTTGAAGAACGCGAACATCCGTTACATCGGCGAGCTCGTTGCTAAGTCAGAAGCAGAAATGCTCAAGACGAAGAACTTCGGCCGCAAGTCGTTGAACGAAATCAAAGAAATCCTCTCGGAAATGGGCCTCGGTCTCGGAATGAAGATCGATGGATGGCCGCCGGTAGGTTGGGATCCGAATACCGCGGTTCCACCACGTAAAGACGCAATGGTTTAATCGTCTAAAAGACGAAGTAGGTTAGGGTAATGAGACATAACGCAAAAGTACAAACATTCGGTTTAGCTTCAGGTCCACGCAAGGCCCTGCTTCGCGGACTCGTGAACTCGCTCGTCGAGCACGGCCGCATCAAGACGACATTGGCGAAAGCAAAAGAATTGCGCCGCCACGTCGAGCGCGCGGTGACAACAAGCAAAGACCAGACGTTGCATGCACGTCGTTTGCTCTTGTCTCGTTACCCGAACGAGAAAACTGTTTCGATGCTCATGTCGGACATCGGTCCTCGCATGAAATCGCGTCCAGGCGGTTACACTCGTATCTTGAAACTCGGCAAGCGCCCTGGCGACAACGCTGATATGGCGTTCATCGAGTTCGTAGACTACGCTCCAAAAGCAGCGGCTGAAGTCGACGTAAAAGAAGTCGCGAAAGCGAAAAAAGTTGCGGGCGCGAAGAAAGCCGCGAAGAAAAAAGGCATCTTGAAGAAGCAAGGTGCTGACCGCCGTACACGTCGCAAAATGCACGCGTAAGGATTTCGAGCGGGTCGCCGCTCGAATGCAAAATCTGAAAGCCGAAGCAGAGATGCTTCGGCTTTTTGTTTTTTCGGGCCACCGCGCCTGGACAGTATTCAGGTGGGCGGGGATAGTTGGCGTATGAACGTTTACGTTAAAGGCGGCATTGCCGCTCTCGTGGTCGCTGCAGGGTTGTTTGCATGGTATCAGTACAAGGAGCCTTCGCTTCCGGTGAATCAGTCGCCGAAGGGCTTCCAGATCATCAAGCAGATGGAAAAAGACGGCGTCCCGGAGATCGAACTTACGAACGTCGACGGCAAGCCCGTCAAGCTCAGCGACTACCGCGGCAAGATCGTGATCGTGAACTTCTGGGCGTCGTGGTGTAACCCGTGCGTCGAAGAATTTCCGTCGATGATGAAGTTGATCTCGCAGTTCAAAAACGACGTTGTCGTCTTTGCGGTAAGCGAAGACGACAACCGCGAAGATATTCAGGCGTTCATGAAGGCGATGGGTCTCCCGAAGCCAGGGTTTGAGATCGTCTGGGACGAAAAGAAAGCGAACATGCCGAAATGGGGCGTCGAGAAAGTCCCGGAGACTTTTTTGGTCGGACGTGACGGTAAGTTGATCCGCAAGGTTCTTGGGATCGAGAATTGGGCGAACGACGATGCCGTCGGGTATTTCAAGATGCTTGTGGCGCAAGGGCAGCCGAAGCCTGAGGCTCCGGAGGCGCTCGCGGCGCCGACGGCCGACGACCGCGCAGGGCTGCGCAGATGGCCGCAGGCGCAGCGGGAGCGACGGGGGCAGCCGTTGGCGCCGGAGC
>CAJYIL010000472.1 GCA_913774795.1 Pseudobdellovibrionaceae bacterium | reverse complement strand
CTCGGCCTGGTGACCGATCAAAGATCGCCGATCGATGGGCAATGCCATTTGTCGAGCGAGATCGATTTTGCGAGTTCGATCCAGACTGTTTGCCTAGCCGTTGCATCTTTGGCAGCGAGCGCCTTCGTGAGCGCCTCTTGCGCTTTTTTCGTTTTCACGCCGACCTTCGCCATGTCCCGTGCCCGCGCGTAGAGATCATCTTTCTGTTCGCTGTAAGCGGGCGAGTTCGAAGCCGCTGACGCCATACGAGTCAATGCACAGACCAAGACGAGATCGCGCTCGACAAGCGCATTGTCTCCTCTGAGAGCGGGTGCGGCCATCGACGGCCGAGGCGGTCGGGAGGGTTGGGCTTGCGTCGACAACGAGAGCGAAAGAAGTGTCGCCAGAATCATGGGATGTCGACTCCGTTGGTGTCGGGATTGAATTCGGATTCGGCCATGAACTCGAGCAAAGTTCCTGATTTGTCAATCAGGCCATATTTGAAAGAGGTGTGGCCCTTCGTGAGACCGCAGAATTTAATCGGCGCAAGCGACATGTTCCCGTGGGAGTCGTATTTCACGGTAGAGAGAAAAGACGAAGATGACTCAGTGACCGACGAAGAGGCCCCATTCGCGTAAAAGAAGCGAATGTTCGCAACACCGGCCGGAAAATTTTGTGCAGCTGTCGCGTAGGTGAGTTGCACGCAACCGGCGACAGACGCGGGCTCGATAATGAATTGAAAGCTAGTGACCGTCGGGGTCGCGGCGAGGGCGCTCGCGACAAGGCTCGCGAGAAACATCATGGTGCGTCCTCGACTTCGACTGAATTGCCGTACTGGCTCCAGGTGTCGTCGTTCATAAATTCGAGCAGTTGATCGTCGGCATCGTACAAACCGTACTTAAAGAAATAGCGACCCGGAGCAAAGCCGCAGAACTCATTCGGGCTCACGGTCTGGCTCCCGTTTTCATCTTGCTCAGGTCGTGCATCTTGGAATGGAGAATTCTCGGTTACATCACCGTGCGATTTCTTCGAGTAGAAGAAGCGCACGCTCGTGACCACTCCGTTTTCGAGATTTGGGAATTCGTAAGATGTCGTCACGTAGCTCACTTTGATGCAGCCAGGTGAATCGCCTTTATCGAGGTTGAAAGAAAACGTTTCGCCCCAGCCCGCATGTGCGAGTGGTGCCGCCAACAGAATCAGGAAAACAAAAAGTGTTCGCATCGCCTTGATTGCATCTCGACCGAGACCGTTGCGTCAAGGCACAAGCGGTGAGGTCAGGCGCGCTCGTGGGCCTTCAAGTGAACGGTGAAAACGATTTTGCCATCACTGATTCGACGACCGTGGTAATAGCCCTCATCCTGAAGCGATTGAACCTCGATCATGTCTCCTAAACGGGTTTCGCTTAAGAAATTGACGCTGTATTCGTCGAGCACGTACTGCCCATGAGACGCGATCGGAAGAGCGTCGAGCACCCACTGCGAGTAGCGCGTATTATTGACGTGCTGATTGCCATCGATGTCGCTGTTGCGAACCTCGAATCTAGCTAAGGTCGTCACGCCGTCGTTGCGCACGGGAATTTTCTCGGCATCAAACGAACAGCGTCCCGAACCGGTCGAGACATCGGTGATCGCTTCACGAATCGGTTTGTGGGTGTCGAGACTGAGCCTAAGCCACGAGGTGGAGGCTTCTCCGATCAGAACCCCTTTTTCGTCGTAAAGAGCGTAATCGCGGACGATGAACGCACCGTCTGCGGGGCGAACCCAAGTTTCGACGCGAAGGCGATCGTTCCATCTCGGCCACTCACGCATGGCGACTTTTTGACGGGTGAGAACCCAAAGGGCTTTTCTCTCGTTCGTGGCGCGGATGCCGTGACCTAAGAGTTGGGCGTGGGCGAGAGAGGCGTCCTGGAGGACATTGAGGAGACCGTAGAGAGAAAGTCTTCCTTGCCGAGAGACAAGGAAGGAGTAAACTTCGTATGTTTGTTTAAAAACGGGATCGATTACTGGTGATCTTTCAAGAGATTGACGATCGCATCTTTGGGTTGGTTACCGACGAGACGGCCGACTTCTTTGCCGCCTTTGAAAAGAACGAGCGTCGGGATACCACGCACGCCGTACTTCGATGCCGTGTCAGGATTGGCGTCGACGTCGACTTTTACGATCTTCGCTTTACCTGTCATCTCGCCCGCGATCTCTTCGAGTTTTGGGGCGAGCGCTTTACAAGGACCGCACCACTCCGCCCAGAAATCGACGAGCACCGGCTCTTGGCCTTTGAGAACGTCTGTGTCGAATGAAGAATCAGATGCGCTATTGATATTGCCTGCCATTTGAATGACTCCTTCTAAAGCTTTCTTCAATGTGAACTCGGCCCTGAATGTTGGCAAGGTGTACGTCTCGCACCGAGACGATTTTTGAAGAAGTCTTGAGGTTTTAGGGCTCATTGATAGAGGCTCTCGATTGCGCCGATAGACCTCGTTTATAGCGAGGCGAGTGAGGTCAAAGCAGATCCAGTTACTCGGTGCACCGTCCATTCGGTCATCGGGATCGCTCCGAGCTCTTCATAAAACTTGCGCGCGCGCGTATTCCAATCGAGAACAGACCACTCCAAGCGTCCGCAATCACGGGCGAGCGCAATTCGTGCAAGTTCAATCAGCATCTTCTTACCTAAGCCGTGCGAACGCATGTCGGGTTTGATGAAAAGGTCTTCGAGGTAAATGCCCGGCTTGGCGAGAAACGTCGAGTAGTTGGTGAAGAACAGCGCAAAGCCGGCAGGCTTTGAGTCGACCTCACAAATCAAAACTTCGGCGGCGGGCCTTTCGCCAAACAATGTTGAGCGAAGTTGGTCTTCAGTGGCGACGACTTCGTGACTGAGTTTTTCAAACTCCGCCAAAGCTTTGATGAGTTCTAAGATCGTCGGGACATCGTCGGGAGTCGCAGGTCGAATGGTCGTCATAGACCAAAGGTCAGTCGATCGCTTGGTTAGGTCAAGCAATCGTAGGACCTCGACGCAGTACCAGGTCTTGGTGACGCCAAGTGGACCTCCTCGAGCGCTCCAGCGTAAACTTTGGTCTGAACAATCATCTGTGAGGACTCAACCCTTGGCTCGTCTAGATCGCGGCCTCTTGCTCGCCATTCTTGCCCTTATCGGAATCGGTCTCGTTCAAGTTTACTCGTCGAGTTTCATCTTCGCGATCGAATCACGCGGCGACGGACTCTACTTTTTCAAGCGCCAACTTTTCTTTGGTTGCGTGACGGTCGGAGTTTTAATTTTTACCGCCATGATTCCGTTTCGCTACATCGAAAAATACGGATGGCTCATGTGGCTTGCCGCCGCGCTCGGAGTCGCGGCGACGATGGTGCCCGGTCTCGGCATTCGCGCCGGCGGTGCGGCTCGTTGGTTGAATCTCCCCGGCGGACTCGTGTTCGAACCCTCGGAGCTCTTGAAGATTTCGTTGTCGCTTTTGCTCGCGACGTATTTCTCGCGTCGCTTCGATCTCGGAAAAGCGGAGTGGCCTGCGAAAGCAGCGCTTCTCTGCATTCCTTTACTCTTGGTTTTGCGCCAGCCTGACTTCGGATCATTTGCGATCTGCTCAGCCGTTTTCGTCTGCATTTTGTTTGCGTTCGGTCTCCCTTGGCGTGTGCTCATTGCGGCCTTCTCAGTGGCATTGCCCGCGTTCTACTTTTTGGTCATGAACGTCGCTTACCGGCGTGCGCGCGTTCTCGCGTTTTTAGATCCTTGGGCCGATGCCGACAAAAAAGGGTTTCAGGTCATCCAGTCGATGCTTTCGTTTCAATCAGGTGGTCTGACTGGAGCGGGACTTGGCCAAGGGCAGGGGAAGCTGTTCTTCCTCCCCGAAGCGCACACCGATTTCACGATGGCCGTTCTCGGCGAAGAAATGGGCTTCCTTGGTTTCTTGATCGTTGTCTCTTTGTACGGTTACGTCGTCTTCCGCGGTCTTCAATTGGCAGCGCGCTCAGAAGATCGTTTCGCAAAAGTGTTGGCGCTCGGTCTTTCGCTGACATTTGGCTTCAGCGTGTTCATCAACATGGGCGTCGTCATGGGTCTTCTTCCGACGAAGGGTCTGACGTTGCCATTTCTCTCTTACGGTGGATCTTCGTTGATGATGATGGGCTTCTTGTTCGGAATGCTTCTGAACGTCGAGCGCACCGAGCGCGGTGCAATCCCGGTCGGCAAGCGTGCTGAGCGCTTGATGCGCTCGGCTTCGCGCTCGGTCGCAACGGCTCGCCGGAGTGCGCGGCCGTGATCAAAGGAAACGTCATCATTGCGGGCGGAGGAACGGGCGGCCACATTTATCCGGGCGTTGCCATCGCACGTGCGGTCGAGAAACTGTATCCTGACGTGAGAGTCACCTTTGTCGGCGCAACGGGCGGGCTGGAAGAAAAAATTGTACCGCGCGAAGGCTTTCCGCTCAAAGTGATTCCGGTTGGGAAGCTTCATCACTCGGTCGGCTTATTAACCCGCTTGAAAACGCTGGTGACCTTGCCTCTCGCGTTTTTAGAAGCGTGGCGAGTGTTGCGCTCTCTAAAGCCGGTTGCCGTCCTCGGGGTCGGCGGATTTGCCTCGGGCCCGATTTTATTTGTCGCCTCGTTATTGGGATATCGCACTTTGATTTGGGAGCCTAACGCGCACCCGGGTCTCGCGAACCGCATGCTGGCTCGCCGAGTTGACGAAGCTCTGCTCGTCTTCGAGGAAGCCGGTGCACACTTGCCGTCACGACGAGTGTCGATGAGCGGTCTTCCGGTTCGGTCGACAATGCTGCCGGTTCCGCGCGCGGCCTCGGTGCCCTTGCGCATTCTCGTTTTCGGCGGATCGCAAGGGGCGCGCTTCATTAATAAGCTGATGCCTGAAGCCTTGCGCGAAGGATCGTCGTGGATGTCAGGAATCGAAGTCGTTCATCAAACGGGGCCCCACGATTACGCGGCGGCGGTGGCCGCCTACGAAGGATCGGGCGTTTCCGTTCACGAGTATCTCCACGATATGGATCAACGTTATGCCTGGGCCGACTTGGTTGTTTGCCGCTCGGGCGCCTCGACGGTCGCAGAAATCTGCGCATGCCGCAAAGCTGCGATCTTCATTCCGCTACCGACGGCCGCTGATGATCACCAACGCAAAAACGCCGAAGTGCTGGCCAAGGCCGACGCCGCGATGGTGTGCTTGCAATCTGAGTTGACCGCGACGTCGTTCAGAGAGATTTTGAAGCGCTTTCGCGACGACCGTTCTCTCATCGCTCGCTACGAGCAAAACGTCGTCAAATTTCAATATCCGAACGCCGCCGAAAAAATCGCCGAGCGTTTGGTCGCAGGTGCATCGGTATGAGACTAGCCCAAGCAAAAGTTCACTTCATCGGAATTGGCGGAATCGGCATGTGCGGTCTCGCCGAACTTTTGCGAAACATGGGCGGGCAGGTCAGCGGATCAGATTTGTCTGAGAACGCGAATACCGCTCGGCTCAAAGCCATGGGTGTCGCGGTCACGATCGGTCATGCGGCCGAGAATGTCGCCGACGCCGAGGTCGTCGTTTATTCCTCAGCGGTACGACCTGATAACCCGGAGTTCCGGGAAGCTCGTTCGCGCAAGATTCCGTTAATCCCTCGCGCGGAAGCATTGGCGGAGATGATGCGTTTAAAACGCGGCATCGCGATCGGTGGCTCACACGGTAAAACGACGACGACATCGTTGACTGCATCCATCTTTATGCAAGCGGGGACTCAACCGACGATCGTCGTCGGAGGGCGCCTCGATCTGATCAAATCGACCGCGTTGCTTGGCCAGGGTGAGTGGCTCATCGCCGAGGCCGATGAATCTGACGGCTCGTTCTCGCGCTTGTCGCCCGAGATGGTCGTTGTCACGAACATCGATAACGATCACCTCGATTACTACGGAACAGTCGCGCAGCTGAAGAAAGCCTTCTTCGACTTCGCGATGCGAACTCCGTTCTATGGGCTCGCGATCGTGTGCGGAGATGATCCGGCAGTGCGGGAAACTTTCGCTGATTTCGGGAAACGAGTTTTGTTCTACGGATTCTCCGAAGGTTGTGATTTGCGTCTCGAAGGATCAAAAGGTTCGTATACCGTTTACCGCGGTGAAGAAAAATTGGGTGGGTTCAACTTGTCGATCCCGGGTCGTCACAATGCGCTGAACGCGTGCGCGGCTTTGGCCTGCGCACTTGAAGCCGGGATTCCGTTTTCGGTTTGCGCCGAGGGACTTGAGGGATTCCGCGGCGTCGACCGCCGCTTCCAGTTAAAGGGCGCGGCGGGCTCTGTCGACATCTACGATGACTACGGTCACCACCCCACGGAAGTGTCGGCGGTGCTCGCGGCGTTTAAAGAAAAATTTCCGTCACGTCGTTTGGTCACGGTGTTTCAACCCCATCGCTTTTCACGAACGCATCTTGTTTGGGATCAGTTCGTCTCCTGTTTCGGCGGCGCCGATAAACTTTTCGTTTGCGATGTCTACGCGGCGGGCGAGCAGCCTTTGAAGAACGTGACGGGTGAACGTTTGGCCGCGGAGGTTTCAGCCTCGGGCTCAGCGCCTTCATCGGTTGAACACTTGCCATCGACGGTCGATCGCGTGGCGCGGATTCGCTCTGAACTTCGCGATGGCGATATTCTTGTCACGTTGGGCGCAGGTGACGTCTGGAAACTCGGCATGTCCGTCCTTGAAGTGATGGGCGGAAAGCCCCGCACGTGATCGAAATCGAAGAGAACGTTTCACTCCGCTCGTTAACATCATGGCTGGTTGGCGGAACCGCCGACTTTCTGGCGCGCCCTCGTTCCATCGATGAGCTGCGTGATGCTTTGGCCTGGGCCTCTTCGCGTTCGCTGCCAGTCACTGTTTTGAGCGGAGGCTCGAACGTGCTCGTGAGCGATCGCGGCGTTCGAGGCTTGACCATTAGTTTGCGAAAGTTTTCTTCGGCGATTGTCTCCGTGCGCGAGGCGACACCTCCCGAGCAGCGCGCGGGCGCCGCAGATGCCGAGGCCGTTAACGAATCGCGCGAGTCAAGGCTTGAGATCGAGTGTCTGTCGGGCACATCGAAATCAGAGCTCTTAAAGATTTTCCTGAAGCACAAACTCGAACCCGCTCTTTTTCTCGCCGGTTTACCTGGCGATGTCGGCGGCGGTGTTGTCATGAACGCGGGCGTCGCTGAGCAAATGAAGCCACGCGAGTTCGTCGAGTTCACGGATTGGTTCGAAGTCTTGAAACCGGACGGCGGCATTCGCCGTTACCTACGTGACGAAGTCGAGTGGGCCTATCGCCATTGCAACGGTTGGCAACCGGGCATCATCACGCGTGTGGGTCTCTCGTGGCCTTTGGTTCCGTCGGCTGATGTTCTCGAGCGCGTGAAGGCGGCGAACAAAACTCGTTTGGGTAAACAGCCCCTCGACATGCCGTCGTGTGGTTCCGTTTTCAAAAATCCTCCCGGCACATCGAGTGGCCGCGAGATCGAAGCCGCCGGGCTCAAGGGTTTCACGATCGGCGGAGCGCAGGTCTCGATGAAACACGCAAACTTCATCGTCAACACCGGCGACGCCACCGCGCGCGACATCGACGGCGTCATCAAGCATGTGCAGGCGACGGTGAAGGCGAAAGCGGGCCTCGCGCTCAAGACGGAAGTCGTCTATCTAGGCGACTGGGGTTGAGGTTTCTGCGGCTTGAGGGAAAGCGGTTCTCCGATTTCGCTGTCCTGATTTCCTTGGTCGTGAACCTCTCGGGTTTACAGCCCGCCATGGCTTCGAGCGACCTTACGACATGTGTCCGTTTACTTTAGCAAATCCAAAAGCAGCTTCAGAAGCTGAAGGATCAGCAAAGCTAGACCTAAAACCTCTTTAGCTCGTTCCAAGAAACGACGAAACAAAAGGTACCAGTCTTTTTGTTCCGGCATCCGGACCTCCTTTGCGAACGGAAGAGGTTCAGATCCATCAGGTGGCTAAATCGGAGAACCGGTTTGGCCATTTGCATTTTGGGCGCCAGCGGAATTCAATTGGCGGATGCGTCCGTTTTATTTTCCGATCGAATCAGGGATCTACGAAGTCACGCCGGGACTCAAGCCGCTCGGGTTTGATTTCGGAAACGGCGACCAAGATGCCAAGATTTTTCAGTTCGATGAGGATTTTGCGAAAGCGCGCGAAGAGAAACTGGCGGCGCGCGCGGACGATCTCCGAAAATATTTTGCAACGTCGCGATTAACCGGTGAAGTCGCTCGCGAAGCGGCCCGAACGATCACACAAAGGCTTCTCAGCGAGTGGCCACAGCACTTCCAGTTGCGCGGAGATCGTTTACACTGCGCGCTCACGGGCGAAGTCATCGATCCTTCAGATCTCGATGCGCTCTTCATGCAGATTCAAGAAGATGGCGCGATCTTGTCGGTGGAAGATGGGCGCAATTGGCTCTCGATGATTCACGTGATGCTCCCGTCTCACTGGGACCCGCGCGAAAAGATCGGTCATGACTTTGCGACCTTTCACAAGCCCATCCCCGGATTCGAAAGACTCGCCAGTGCGCAAGCCAACATCGCGCAGGCGATGATTCACAAAGGACCGTTCGTGCGATTTGTTTGGTCCTTTGTAACTGACACGCGGTTGAATCACCATCCCGAGCCGCCTGTGAATCGGGATGCAGCTGAGTGGCGCGGCCGGAGTTTCGACTCCGCCAAGAAAGAACCGTTCTTCTTGCGAATCGAGCGCCAGACGACGCTGGGTCTCACGAACGTGAATGCGGCGCTTTTCTTCATCCGTCTTTCGTTCATCGACGGCACGAGAGTTCGCGCAGACGAAAACATGCGCACGAAACTCACCAGTGCCTTGAGGTCGATGTCACCGGAGGCGCGTGTGTACAAGGGGGTCGCGACGAGCTTCAACCAACTTATTAATTGGCTCGAGAAAAAGGATTGATCGATGCTTTGGCCGCCGCTGACCGCCGGGATGCTTGCCAGCATTGCAATTTTCCACTTCGTGAAGCCGTTGAAGTTACGATGGCTCCTCGTCGGATTCATCGCGTACTATGCCGCTTCGTTCGTCGGTGAGCTTGCGAACCATGCGCTTTACCGTGAACGATTCAAAGACTACGGTGATAACCCATCACAAATCTGGGCGCTCATCGGAACATGGTTTTTATCCATCCTCATTGTTCCCACGCTCTATGTGCTCGCCAAAAAGAAAAAGCCGACGTCCCGAGAGGCGTCGGCTTCATCCGAAAAAACCTAAAACGAACTTACGGAACGAGTTCGATGTCTTGGCAAACGATCGAAGTTTTTGCGCCGGTCTTCCAGTTGTTTTCGATGAACGTGAAGCCTGACGGGCCTTCTTTTTCTGGCGTGTGAACCATATCGATTTGCAATGCTTGAGCGCCACCTGCGATCGCAACGACACCTTGGAACATGTCGTGGTTGAAAGATGCGGTTGCCGAAGCTGCGTCGATCACTGCTGGGTGACCCGCAACAAACGTAACGCCGTTGACGACCGCCGTGACGCGCTCAGTGAGCGGGTGGTGCATGCCTTTTTCGAACGACATGCCTTGCGAGATCATTTCGCAAGCTTTGCCGTCGGGCGTGTGGCCAACATAGCGACCTTCTTCGACGTGAGCGAGAGCGGGAACCGAAACCAAGAGCGAAAGCGCAAGTGCGAATTTCATGAGAGATCCTCCAAAGAATTAAGACCACGGCGACCCTAAGAAAAGCGCAAAAGGAAGGCAATCAAACTCCGCCCGGAGATCAAACCACTTTCAATAAGCTTTCGACGTGACCATGAACCGCCTAAGGTCTGGGCAGAATTGCACCTGGGCATCAAAAGCCCCCATAATAATCTCCAGTGAAACATCTCAAGTCAGTCTTCATCTTCAGTGCAGCGCTGCTCTTCGGAACAGCGGCGATTCTTACGGGTTTGCAACAAAGCGGACTCTTCGTCGTTCAAACAATTCCTGTTGATGTGATTGGTGAGCAGTCGACAGCTGCGAACAACGCACAACCAGGCCCTCGCGGCTTGAAATCCAGAACCCAAGCGGCGATCAAGCCATTCGCTCAGAAAAAAATCTGGGACATTCGTCTCTCGCAAATCAAAGCGGCGATCATGAAAGATGAGTGGGTCAAAGACGTCCTGATCTCCCGGATGCTGCCAAATAAAATCGAGATCCGTATCATACCGAAAGAAACGGCGGTCGTTCTCGTGGGGCCGAGAGGCGAACTCTGGCCGCTCACTGAAGATGGAACAAAGCTTGCGACTCTTCCTGCGGATGCATTGCCGGATCGTCCGCTCTTGAGAGGCGATGTTTTCTCGAAAGACATCGCGAAACGAAAAGAAGCGATTCAGTTCGCGCTTAACTTGCCTGCGCAAGGCGCGATCAACGCAAAGAACGTCTCTGAAATTTTCTGGAATAAGGACGAAGGCTACTCGCTGATGCTGATGCAGCCTAAGGTCGAGGTCAAACTGGGCCTCGATTTGCTCGACACGAAAGTTCTCAGAGCCGGTCAGGTTATGAATTACATGAGCGCCCACCAGTTGACCGGCAAGCTCATCGATGCATCTTTCTCAAAGAAAGTTCTTGTCAGACTGCGTAAGGGTCCGTAGCCTTTAGTCAAGCTGCAGTCCAAACACTCGAAATTGTTTCGGACTTCGCTAGTTTCTCACACCATGGACGGCAGAGAGACGGAGAGACATTCGAGGACAGTTAGTCACTAACTGATTTTACGAATCGTCACTCGCTCGAACCGTACAGAGGTTAAGGATGACGAAGGTCTTAGGCCAAGAAAACCGACTGAAGACGAATTTAAAAAGTGGTCGCCACTCTTTGCTGGCAGGTCTCGACATCGGATCGACGAAAGTCTCCGTCGTGATCGGAACACCGACACTCGTCACCCACGCCAACGGCTCTCAAGAAATCAAACTCGATATCGTCGGGCTCGGACAAGCGCCGAACACGGGCATTCGCCAAGGTGTCGTCGTCAACGTCGAAGCGACGATCGAAGCGATCACGAAAGCCCGCGAAGAAGCCGAGCTCATGAGCGGCTACAAAATCGATGAGGTTTACGTCGGAGTCGGCGGCACGCACGTGAAGTCTTTCGACTCGCGCGGCATGATCGCGATTCGCAATAAAGAAGTGAAAGCCGATGACATCGAACGCGTGATCGAAGCGGCAAAAGCCGTCGCGGTACCTGCCGATCGTGAAGTGCTTCACGTTCTTCCAAGAGAATTTAAGATCGACGAACAAGCCGGGATCTTTGATCCGATCGGTATGTCGGGCGTTCGCCTCGAAGCGAACGTGCACATCGTCACTGCGGGCCAAACAGCTCTGCAAAACATTTTGAAATGCGCAGAGAAAGCCGGTTTGAGAGTGAAGGGCTTAGTCCTTCAGCAACTCGCCAGCGCTCTTGCGTGTCTTTCTGAAGATGAAAAGAAACTCGGTGCGGCCGTCGTCGATATGGGCGGAGGAACTTGCGATATCGTCGTTTACGCTGCGGGTTCCGTTGCGTTCACCGCGACTGTTCCCGTCGGCGGTCAGCACTTCACTCAAGACATCGCGATGGGTCTGCGTACGCCGCAAACATCAGCTGAGCTGATGAAGAAAAAATACGGATGCGCGATTGCCGATCTCGTCGATGCAAACGAAACCATCGAGGTAGAAGGCGTCGGCGGCCGTAAACCGCGTGCGCTTCTCCGCAGAGATCTCTGCGAAGTCATCGAACCTCGCGCCGAAGAAACGATGGCGCTCATCTGGCAAGAAATTCGGAAGTCGGGTCTCTCGAATCAAATTGGTTCGGGTCTCGTCCTCACGGGCGGCGCTTGCCAAATGGAAGGTTTGCTCGAAATGGGCGAGTTCATCTCTGATATCCCGGTTCGCCGAGGCGCCCCGGTCAACGTCGGAGGATTAACAGATATCGTTCGCGGAACAGATTGTTCAACGGCGGTGGGCCTCATGGTCTACGGCTTCGATCAGCTGTCGGCGAAAGAGAAAGATCGCATGGCGAACGCGGCTTCAACCGCGGCGTCGAGCGAAGCAGCACCTATGGCCGATGTCATGTCGGGATGGGCGCAAAAGGTAAAAGACTTTTTCGGCGGCGCACTCGAATAGACGCCCACGTTGCGCGAGCAACGTGAACTAACAATTTTCGTGCGCAGGCAAAACGGACTTTACTGCTTGCGCGACACGGACACCTGGGAGGGTAGGACATGTTCGAATTAGAAGAGAACATCAACATCGGCGCGAACATTAAAGTCGTCGGTTGCGGTGGCGGCGGTAACAACGCGGTCACGACAATGATCGAAGGCGGTTTGGGCGGTGTTGAATTCATCGTCGCGAACACCGATCGTCAAGCCCTCAACGCTCACAAAGCTCTCACGAAAATCGCTCTCGGATCAGAACTCACAAAAGGCCTCGGTGCCGGCGCCAACCCAGAAATCGGCAAACGCGCGGCCATCGAATCGTACAACGATATCGTCGAAGCGCTCGAAGGCGCCGACATGGTTTTCGTTACGGCCGGCATGGGTGGCGGAACAGGAACCGGCGGCGCTCCGATCGTCGCGAAAATCGCGCGCGAACTCGGCGCTCTCACGATCGGTGTCGTGACTCGTCCGTTCATGTTCGAAGGTAAAAAGCGCATGCGCCACGCAGATGGCGGCATCCAAGAACTCAAAGAGAATGTCGATACACTCATCGTCATTCCGAACCAAAAACTCCTCACGATCGCCAATGACCGCACTCCACTCGTCGAGACTTTCAAAAAAGCCGATGACGTGTTGATGCAAGCGGTGAAGGGCATCTCGGATTTGATCAACATCCGCGGTCTCATCAACCTCGACTTCGCGGATATCCGCACGGTCATGTCGGCAAAAGGCATGGCGATCATGGGAACAGGTCGCGCGAAAGGTGAAAACCGCGCAGTCGAAGCCGCAACAGCGGCGATCTCGTCGCCTCTCCTCGAGAACATCTCGATTGACGGCGCAACGGGCATCATCATCAACGTCACGGGTGGCCCTGACCTCTCGCTCTACGAAGTCAACGAAGCTTCGACTCTCATCACTGAAGCCGCTCACGAAGACGCAGAAATCATCTTCGGTGCGGTCATCGATGAAGAGATGGGCGACGAAGTTCGCGTCACGGTCATCGCGACTGGTTTCGGTCTTGATCCGGCGACACAAGCGGCAACTCAGAATCAGCAAACGATGGCGGCGCTCGCTCAGCAGATGCGCTCATCGCAAGCGATGAACGCAATGCCGTCTTTCCAACAACAACCGATGCAAGCGACGGGCGATTACGCTCCTCAGTTTGCGCAACCACCGATGCCGCCGCAGTTTGCACAGTCGCCGGCGCCGTTTATTCCGCCGGTTCCGCAAGCTCCGCATTTCTCGCAAGCGCAGCAAATTCAACAGATGCAGCCGCAAAACATGGCGCCTCAGGCTCATGCGCACATGCCAGCGATGCAACAGCCAATGAACCAACCCGTTTCGTCGGATGTTCTTCACCAGCCAATGGCTCAACCGATGAACCAAGAAGTCGGCGCGCCATTCGCGGGTCAACCTTCGGCGCACGAGTTGAACTTGAACGGCAGCGTGCAAGCGGAGTTCGAGAATGCCGAGAAGCCACTTCCTCGCGATGTGCTCCTCGCAAAAGCGCGCCAGTACCGTGAGAGCCAAACGCTTCAACAAAATCGTCCGCAACCTGAGCAACTTTCGATGAACGTGCAAGAAGGCCAGAATTCGCTCGAGATCGCTCGTCGCCTCGCGAACGAAATCGTGAAGTCGCCATTCGACACGAAAAATCTCGATGTGCCAGCGTTCCTGCGCCGCAAACAGCAAGCGGGCCAGATTCGCGACGAAGACGAAAACCAGCTGACGTAAAAACGAAATCATAATCATTGCTGAAAGGGCGCCTCGAAAGGCGCCCTTTTCTTTTTCACAATGAATTATGGTAGCTTGAGACCATGCCTCTCCAGAAAGCCGTCTTCGTCTCTGACCTCCATCTGACGGGGCCAGGCGATCCAAAAACTCATCTCTTCACGAAATGGCTCAAGGGTCTTACGGCTGAGAACGTCACTCACCTTTTTCTGGTCGGTGATATTTTCGATTTGTGGGTGGGCTCACATGAGTATTTCAACTCGAGGTTCACCGATGTCGTTCGAGCGATCAGCGACCTCGTTAAAGCGGGCATCGAAGTCCATTACTTCGAGGGAAATCACGACCTCCACCTCGAAAAATTTTGGGCTGATCAAATCGGAGCGCACGTTCACGCCGACGATGCGAGTTTCAAGATCGCCGGTCACACCGTTCGGGTCGAGCATGGCGATCTCATTAATCCTGATGATAAAGGCTATCTCTTTCTCAGAGGATTTCTAAGATCGGCTCCGCTAACGTTTCTCGCGCACAAACTCCCTGAAAAATTGGTGAAGCTGATTGGTGAGCGCGCCTCGAGCGCTTCTCGCGATTACACATCGACGGCGAAAGCGAAGCCCGTTGCTGAAATTCGCAACCTGATTCGTCAGCACGCTGAAGCTCAGTCGCATCTCGCCGACTTCGATCTGATCGTCGCGGGTCATGTCCACGTAGCCGATGATTTCAGCTTCGATGTCGGAGGGAAAAAAGTGCGCTCGATCAACTTAGGATCGTGGTTCGAGACGCCAAGAGCGCTCGTTTTGGATTCGCGCGGCGCCCGCTTCGAAGATATTTGATCGCTGGTTCAAATTTTCGTACACTGATCAGATGCAGTCCGGGATCTTGCCTTCACAAGTCAGTGGCCACATCGAGACGCTCGAGCGAAAAGCTGTCGATGCGTTTCGCGATCATGACTTCAGGCTGATGGAAGAGATGCATGATCCTCAGTGCATCGGCGTCGGGATCTTGGGTGCCCAATACACGAAAACAGAATTCATCGCGGCTTTCCGCGACAAGCTCAATGTGAGAGCCATCGATCTCGTTTCGACGAAAATCGTTCTCGAGAATTCGTTTGCGGTCGTGCTTTCGAACTGGGACGTCAATATCGAGTTCGGTCACGCGATGATCGCGGGCCGCGTACGCGTGACGCGCACATGGGTCAAGCGCGCGAGCGAATGGAAGATCATCAGCTTTCATTTCTCGGACGCACGTCTTGCGACAACCTGGGAAAAATTGAAATCAGCGAATCGCTGAAGGCCTTCTTTGAATGATAAAACTGTCATTGGCGTCAAAGACCACGCGGTAGGATTTCGCGCCGGAGTCGCCTTTGTCTGATTCGCTCGTCACAAATTCGTAGGCATAAACGAGTGAACGACCGTTCGGGAACAGCACCATGCGGTTCGACGCTGGCTCCTGAAGAGCGACATCGAACATCGAAGATTGAACATCGCGGTATTTCGTAAACGCTTGAGCGACGGGTGAAGGCCTCGAAGATTCGTCGATCTCGTAAGGTGCGAGGTCATTCTGAACTCGCGTCAGCGCGCCGCCTTCGAAAAACAACGTGAGTGATCCACCGTAGACGGGCGTTCCATCGACGACCTGGTCGTAAATGATTCGCGTTCGATCCGTGTCTTCCTCGCGATTGAATTGGATACGCTCAGGTTCGACACCGAATAGACCTCGCGCATAGAACTTCACGAATTGATCCGCAGCTTCTCGCGGCACAATCGCTTTCGATTCGAGTGCTCCGCCCGAAAGTGTGCGAATGGCGTTCGAAAAGTCGCCGCGTTTCAAATCCCAGCTGCGAATGGAAGCCGATTGAAGATAGCCGAGGGCTGCAGCTTCGGTCGAAGGAGCGCTTGCTTTGGGAGCGCCAGTCAGTGGAGGCTGCACTTGTGCTGAAGCGCTCTTTCTTTGCTGCGCGATGGGCGTCGACTTCGCTTCGACCTGTGAATCGATTTTCATTTTTGCGGGAGAACTGGTATCTCGGGCGGTTTCGATAAAAGTGGCGGCGAAGGCCAAGAGTAAAAGTGCAAAGGCGAAGACGATGAGGCGTGCTTTCACGGATACACCGCCGCTTCCGCGGACGTCGAGCACGAGCCGGCTGTCGCCGTTGACCCCACCGTCAAAGAAACCGGCAGAGTCGTGGTTTGAACGGCTCCGTCGACCGTATTCATCGAGCGAAGAGTCAGAGTGAGCGAGGCGGGACCGGAGAAGCCCGCATCGGCTTGCACGTAGAACGAGGCCTCAGAGAGTTTCGATCGGTAGTCGGATGTCGCCGTCGCCTTCTGTCCAGCGGTCGCCGACATCTCGGTTGCGAGGTACGTGTTCGAAGCCGGCAAGCGATACATGAACGCATAATCGCCCCCGCTCAAAACTCGAACCCCGCTTGTGTTCGATGCGAGAGTCATGGTGACCGAGCCTTTGATGGCGCCTGAGTTTCGCAAATTCGGAAAGAGCATTGCGCGTTCGCCAGAATCAAGAATGCCGTTGCAGTTACCGGTCGTTAAATTCGTATTTCCGTGGTTATCGATCAAATAATACGGCTTCGTCGAGTCGAGCGAAATCTCTGTCACTAAGTCTTTTCGATAAAGCCCACGCGCACTCAAGAGAGTGTTCACTTGAGCCGTCGTGACGCCGTAAGAAGCGGCGTCAGTTTGCAAAATCGAAATCACGTCGCTGAAGCCGTGGCCGAGCTGAAGCGACTCAAGGAGACGTTTTTGCATGGCCGCCATTTGCGATGGGTTCATTTGGCCTTGCGACTGCACGGCTTTTAAAACCGATGACATGAAGAGCGAGTCGTCATGGACTTCGTAAGCCGCGCTGCCAGGATAACTGATCACGGCGTCGAGGTTTCGGAGGCCATCAAACGATCCGCTCCCAGTCGGCGAAAGAATCGCGCGGCCGAACCAAGCCGACACTTTTGCGTCGCCGCTTGCCCGGTAGGCCCATAAATCGGCGAAGCCTTCATCGAGCGCACCCATTTCCGCGGAGGAAAATAGTATCGGATCGGGTGAGTAAAGATGATTGAGCGAGTGACCAAATTCATGAGTGATGACATCGGCGTCGTCCGCCGCCCAAACGCGTTTTCCTGAAATGCTCGAGAATCCTAAGCAGAGTTCACGCGTAGACGTATCGAAGTAAGCGTTGTTGCTCTTGTTGCAGTGTGCGTTCACGGTGATCGCTGCGTAAGAGCCGCCCGGGAAAAGCGATTGACCCGTGAGCTGACCGATCAGTCGATCGGCGTGGAAGAAAGCATTTACCTGCTGAAAACGCTGATCCGACGGCGCGAAAACGAGCGACGCATTCGGGTCGGCGTAGGAGGAATAAAAATCGTCTTTATTCACCTTCAGGTAAGGGTCACTGAGATATGACTTTGTGCCGTCGAGATGCTTGATCGTTGTTTGAACGGCGTACGGAGAAAGATCAGCGCTGAACGAGAGACGTTGATCGCCTGAAGCCGATGAGGGATCGCGCGCAAAAAGGGCGCCCGCCTGAGTCGTGCCTTGAGCCAGGCCGTCGGTGTAAGGCGAGTCGTATTGAGTGCCGCCGGGTAAAACGCTCGCGCCCGAAGTCGCTTTCAGCAGAGGATCGGTCGCAAAACTTCCGCAGTTTTGAAAGCCGACGAGCAGAAGAGACGAAAGTGCGAGCCACGTTATGAGCAGTTTCGACTTCAAAAAAAAGCCCCCGGTGTCTCTACTTATCGGACATTCCCGGAGGCTGTTTAATTGTAAGAAAAGATGGAAGCGTCTCAAGTCGAGACGCTGCTAACTTAAGCGTTAACTATTCGAGGAGTGGTGCGATCGCGCAGCCCTCGCACGTAAATTTCACCTGAATTTTCTCGCGGTCTCCGCCATCAACGAAGCGGATGAATCCGTCGATGGGGCGGCCATCGGTGTCGACAAGATCGACATAGGCCGTACGGCGCTCTTTACGTTGCAGCACACGGCCTTTTGCGATGATGCCACCTGACTTCGCGTCGCGAAGCGTGACGTCGACTTGATTCATTCCCTTCGGAAGACCTTGTTCTTCGATATCGATCACGTATTTACCCGATGGCATGACCCAGCGGCCGTCTGCGATTTTTGCAGGGAACGGGCAGTCGCGGCAGTACATCACCGGTTTGGCCCCCGCAAAAGATGTCACCAACAAAGTAGCAGCGGCAGCGGCCCACATTTTCATTCTCATACTCCGGTCCCTTTCTGTTCTTCAGACGCTTGGGTCTGAATAGCTTCGTCGTCGATAACGACACGAAGTTTCGGATTCAAAAAATAGCCATTTTTCGCGCGCAAGATCAGGTCGCCATTGGTGTCGCCTTCAAGGAGCCCACGAAGACGTTTGATCGTGACGTAAATTTTGTTGTCGTGAACGCGCGGGTTGTACGTGTCTTTCCAGACTTTCTTTGCGAGATCTTCTTTCGAAAACACCCGCCCTGGGCTCTCGAGAAAAACGCGTAAAAGATCGCGCAAGATGAATTGGCCTTCGAATCTCACTTCGCCTTTCACGCGAGAGGTGAGAATGCCCGTTCTCGTGTCGAAAGCCAAATCCGCTTCGATCCGGCCCGACTTGCGAATCGCCGAAAGAGCATCATCGACGAGACGAGCCACTCGAGGAAATTCATCGCGCTTCAAAGAACGATCAGCGAGATCCAGGTAAAGCTTCGCGCAAGTGAGATCGCCTTTGAGCGTATAGATCGTGCCAAGAGTTACGAGGGTCTGCATGTAAAGCCAGAGCTGCGGGAGATTTTTAAGAGTTTCGTACGCCGACCATGCGGCTTCGAGGGCTTCATCCAGGCGCGATTGATTGCGGCGAATGAGAGCTCGGAGCAAGTTGCTCGTCGCGCTCAACTCCGGCATCGAAAGGCAGCTCAACAAAATATCGAGGCGAGCGAGTTCTTTCAAAGCTTCATCGTAGCGACCGCGCGCATATAAGACAGTGGCCGCCCCGTAGAGAGGCGAAGCCAGGGCTTCTTTATCGTCTGCGGCGACCGCGTAATCGATTGCTTCACGAAAGCGGTTCATCGCTTGATCATGACGTGTGTCTTGATAGCAAGAGCAGATTCCGAGGATGTACATGACACGCGACTTCAATCGAACCGGAAGTTCGCGTGTCGTCAGAACGCTGAAGATTTGCGATTCGATATGCTCGATGCGGGAGAACTCTTCGCGCTCGGCGAGAATTCTCAAAACGTAAGTACTAGCTTCAACGTAACGAGTTTCGTCGCCGTGTGATTTCGAGAGTTCAGCGACTTTTTCGAAGTCTTTGAGTGCCGCTTTCGTTTCGCCTTTGTAATACGCAAACAGGGCCTGCTGAAAGCGACGCTCGATGGCCGTGCGCGAAGCACTCGAAGGAGCTTTGAGCTGAGGCGCATTTCGAATGGCGATTTCGTTTTGAGGCTCGACGTGGGACATACGGCTCCGGACCTGTTGAAGGCCGATACCTTACAAGGTCTTAAGTGACTGGCAAGTCTCCGCGATTGATGATGCGGCGTGCAGATGCGAAAATTCCCCAAGACCCGCAGAGGGCCGTCAGGAGCGGGTTCTGAGGGTGAGCAGACGAGATGAATCTGTCACGAATCGTGACGGATTAAGCGGTTTTCGAGCAAGTATCGGCATTTCGAAGAGCCTGCGAAACGATCTTGGCATACTCGGTCGCGATGCGGATCTCGATATCAGCTGGAGGGCGTGTTGTCAGAATGACGAGCATTCCTGCGTCGTGAAGAGGACAAACGAGGGCGTGGCTCGGGCCGTTTGAACCAAAGGCGCGCATCTGGTGCGACGAAAGCTCTTCGATGCGGGCAGGCGCTGCCGACCAATTCTCAAGAAGATCGATGAGCGGCTTCTCTGAGCCAGAGAGCCCACGAGTGGCCACAGATGATTTGTAACAAACGGCCGCGATCGTTCCCAGGAGCGGCAGTGGAGTTTCAACCGCGCGTTCGATCACCGTCTTGAGATCGATCGAAGAATGAACGTCAACGGCCGCGAGTTGCAGGAAGCGGTCCCAGGTCACGTCGCGAAATGTGGAGATCAAAGAGTTCAGCTGTCGATCGGCGCCGAACATTGGGGTCACCACTCGCCGGAAGTGGCGAGCGGTTCGGGGCGATCGAAATTCGAAGGTCATCTCTTTTTTGGACGCGATCGTTTCTCTCAGCTGCAAATCGAGAAGATCGGTGTCGTCGATGTCGAAAATATTCGAGTTCCAAGTCTCACCGATCAATTCGCAAGGGACTGTTCCGAAGGCTCGCGCGACGGCTTCGTTAACGAAAAGAAAGCGGCCGTCCAGATCAGTCACGCTCACGAGATCTTTTTCGAGCGCAAGAACGTCATGAACGGCGAGCGGATGCGCTTCTTTGGGGTCGAGAACTTTCTCGGCATCGCGGTTCACCTCAGTCTCGACGAGATAATGCGGTTCAATCGTGCGAATGAGGGCGGCTGAAGCACGGTTTCGTTTGTCCTCGGCTACCGAAGCAATGAAGAGGCGCATTTTCACGGGAGGAAGCTGAAGTCTCGAGAGAACCGCGCGGCACGTTTCGAGAGACAGCTCCTGTTTGCCTGAGAGAATTCGGCTTAGCGCCGCAGGATCGATGTCGAGATCGCGAGCGAGAGCACGCATCGAGTACTGCGCATTCTTGCTTTTTCTTTCTTCGAGAGTCTGCTGAAGAATTCGGACGTGAAGTGGTAAACGAGATTCAACCATTCGGCGACGTTACCAAGTTCCACGCGTGGTTGGCGAGAAGACGCCGCGAAGTGAGATTTTCAATCTCAGGTCGCGGAGGCAAGTTGTGTAGTCTACTTAACGAACGGAGTCTGAGAGTAATTGTTCGGCGTGGGCGACCGACGTTTTCGTGATTTTTTCCCCGGAGATCAAGCGCGCGATTTCTTGTACGCGATCTTCACCTTTCACTTCGTGAACTTCGGATTGCGCGCCTTTTTTCGAGACCGCTTTCTGGATGACGAAGTGAACATCGCCGAACGATGCGACCTGCGGAAGGTGAGTGATGCAGATCACTTGCTGACCTTTGGCGATGCGCTTGAGTTTCTTGCCGACTTTTTCTGCGGTCGGACCCGAAACGCCCGTGTCGACTTCATCGAACAAGTAGGTGCGCGGGAAGTTTCCGGCGCCGACGACCTGTTTGATC
>CAJYIL010000471.1 GCA_913774795.1 Pseudobdellovibrionaceae bacterium | reverse complement strand
CGTGCTTCTGAAACCAGAAGAGGCCGATAAAAATCGCGAGCGTGATCGGCACGATCCACTCCGAAAAAATCGGTGTGGCGACATCGAGCCCTTCGACGGCCGACAAAACTGAGATCGCGGGCGTGATGACGCCGTCTCCATATAAAAGTGCCGCTCCGAAAATACCAAGACCCAGGAGCCAGAACGAATGTTGTCGCACGTTTTTCGGTGCCGCAAGAGCGGTCAGCGCAAGGATGCCGCCCTCACCGCGGTTGTCGGCGCGCAGAACGAAAAGCATGTACTTGACCGAGATCACGAGAATCAAAACCCAAAACACGAGAGACAGAACTCCGAGCACCGATGTTTCGCTGAGCGCAATCGCGTGCGGGCCGTGAAAGCATTCACGAAGCGCGTAAAGCGGCGATGTTCCGATGTCGCCATAGACGACACCGAGCGCGGCTAATGACAAAGCGGCCAGTTGTTTAGGAGTTAGTTTCGAAGGCGTGTGCGGTTCGAAGTTGTCGATGACTGATGATGTTGTTCCGGCACTCACGTGAGTAGGCCTCCGTCTAGGGCCTACTTTATAAGAATTTTATCTACGATGTCACGTTTGGGGCCTTAAGCCCGTGCCGCAGCCCGTTTCGCGGGCATTTCGACCGCTTTCGGATCAAAGCGATAGCCCTCGCCCGCGACCGAAGCGACGTAACGTCCCGCCGTCCCCATCTTGCGACGAAGCGCACAGACATGTTTGTCGACAGTCCGCTCAATGACGTGGAGATGTTGACCCCAAACTTCTTTGAGGATGTCTGAACGAGAGAGCGTCTTTCCCTCGCTGCGCGCCAAGAAATAAAGGATTTTAAACTCGTTCGGCGTGAGATCGAAAGGCTGTTCGACACCATTGACGATCTGTGAAACGCGCTGCAGACCTACCGAGAAGCGGAGATCGCCCTGTTCAAACTTATCCGAATTTTGGGGCTTCGCACTCTGCGCTTTTGCACGCTTCAAGCGCGCTTCGACACGCGCACGCAGCTCCTCGGGCTTGAACGGCTTCTGGATATAGTCGTCGGCGCCGGCAGCGAAGCCTTGAACCACGTCTTGCGTCTCTCCACGGCCGGTGACCATCAATATCGGTGTGCTCACCAAACGTGAATCGTCACGGAGCTCTTGGCAAAGAGACAGACCGTCTTTGCCGGGAAGACCGACATCGATCAAGAGAATGTCGAAGCTTTCGCGAGCCAAAGCTGCCGTCGCTTCATCCGCACTCGCAGCCGTGCGAACTTCGTAACGATCACCTAAACAAGCCACTACGATCTTTTGGTAATCGAGAGCATCTTCGATCAACAAGACTTTTTGCGACACCGAACTTGGCTCCTGAGTTGAGACTGAGACGTGCCTCTAGTGTGCTACGCTTTTTCTCGGTTTCAAAGCCCGGTTTGGTATTTGTCTAAACGTGAGCCGACATCCGGTCGCGAATTTCTTTTCTTTGCTCACGATCACCAAGCTGTTCGTCTGGCCCCGTCAATTCGCTCGGACGATTGATGAACACCAACGGTAAAAGACCGACGGCAATGACAGAGCCGATGACGGCCGCGCCAATCAAAACACCGACGACGCCCCCAAGCATGGTAATAGCGTTCATAAGAAAATCCCCCACTGTGCCCTCCTTCAATGGATCAGCGTGATCCAGCTCTCATGTTCGCTCGCCTACTCGTACGTGAAGGTGTTGTGTTTGCGCCGAGTTCTCGTAGATTTCTCAAAACTGGACCTTGTGCGAGTGAAAAGACAGTGCCTACAATTGATATATGGCGAAACGCGCGATAGGCGCGGCAGACAGGAAGGAGTGTGGGCTTTCGATACTCATCTTGATTCTCACGAAACGGGTCCATCGTCGTCGGGTTCTCGGTCTTCGAATTTCGACGTGGCCCTCTCAAGGGCCCTTGTTCTCAATGCGAGTTACCAGCCGGTCAAGTTGATCAGCTGGCAAAAAGCTCTCTGTCTCTGGTTTCAAGGAAAAGTCGAAGTTCTCGAGTACCACTCATCGAGCGCGAAGAGCGCCTCGAGTAGCTTCAGGCTACCGAGCGTGATGAGGTTAAAACGTTACGTCAATCCAAGGCGAACGACTCCTCGGCTCAAGTTCTCTCGAGAAAATATCTACCTTCGCGACAATTACACCTGCCAATACTGCGCAAAAACTTTTGCGCACAAAGAACTGACTCTCGATCACGTCGTTCCCGCTTCTAAATTCGGAAGAAAAGATTGGACGAACGTGGTCACCGCTTGCCGTACGTGCAACCACCGAAAAGCGAATCGCACGCCTCTCGGAGCCGGAATGCCTCTTTTAAACGAGCCGCGTATTCCGCAGTCGCTTCCGACGAAGACGGCTCTCTTCGCTGACTTCATCAGCGAGAACATGCCTGAGGAATGGCGCGCTTATCTAGGTGTGGGTTAGCTCTCCGATTCCGGTTGCGGCGTCGCCGCAGCCGGTACCGCAGGCGAAGGCTTTTTCATCTCGAGCGATGTCGTGAAAATCGAGATCATTGAGAATAGCATTCCCGCGATGACGAGCGAGTAGCCGATCACGAATCGCTTTCTCGAATGCACGTGCTTAAGATCACGGCGCGAGAGAACTAAAAACATCACGCCAATCGACGAAATCAAAAGCCCGTAAGAGCCAGCCGGCCCTGGCATCACGAACCAACCGAAGCAAGGCCTGGGAGCGCAGTTCTGAGGCCGTCGATGACGAACTGCACGGCGATGGCCGCCAGTACGACGCCCATCAAACGCGAGAAGACGTTGAGTCCGATTTGCCCGAGAACGCCGACCAGTCGGTGAGCTTCGCGCAGCGTGAGATAAGCAAGTAACCCGATGATCGCGATCGCGCCGTAAAGTGCTAAATGCTGCGACCACGTCTTCGCTTGATCGGCCAACATGAAAACCGAAACGATAGATCCCGGTCCCGCGAGTAGAGGAATGCCGAGCGGAAAAACGGCGATGTCTTCCTTCTGCACGCCTTCAGACGTTTCTTCTGCCGTCTGCTTGGTGCGCGAGGGACGCGCGTTGATCATGTCGAAGGCGATGAAGAAAAGAAGAATGCCGCCGGCGATTTTCAGCGCCGGGATCGTGATGCCGTAGAACGAAAATATGAATGAGCCCGCGAGCGCGCATCCCGCCAAGACGCCCGCGGCGACGACCGACGCCCGTTGAGCCATCTGACGGCGTCGTTCTTTGGTCTCTCCGATCGTCATGCCCAGAAAAGGCCCGAGCGCTCCAAACGGATTGACGATGGTGAAAAGAGTCGAGATCGCGACGAGAAGAAAAGCATCCACGACCTCATCGTGAGTGACCCGAGAACAGGACTCAACAAAATTGTGGAGATCTCGACACGACGATCGAGGGTTTGCGCAATCACGTTCACGAAATCAGGTGTCGAGTGGAGTCGTCGACACCAGGCCGCTAAAATTCGATGCCGGAAGAGGGAGGTCTCATGATTCCGCTGAAGGTGCACAGTCTGTTGGATTATCTCGCTGGAGGCTTCATGATCATCGCGCCTTGGGCCTTCGGGTTTTCCGAGGTCTTACCGGCGCGCTTGATTTTTCTTCTCGGCGGCCTCACGCTTCTCGCCTACTCGCTCCTAACGAATTACTACTTCTCGGTCGCGCGACTTCTTCCGCTCGGCGCGCACATGACTCTCGATACCGTGCTTGGAATTTTTGTCATCCTCGCGCCGGCTCTTCTCGGGTACCGAGCGCAGATCACTCAAACACAATCGACGGCTCATCTCTTAGTCGGCACGGCACTCGTGGGTTTGGTCGCCCTCACGCGCCCACGGACTGAGCACGGCAAAACGGCCGCCGATCGAGCCGCCATCAGCCACGACCTGCCGGTCACGCGTTGAACTTGTCGTGAGCTCTGCTCACGCGCTGAATTGAAAGATGCTGTCGAAGAGGAAGTAAACGCCGCCGCAAGCCGCAAACACCGCGATGATCCACGCACCACCCATGAAGTGGTACATTAAAAACTTGGTACGCTCTTCTTCCTTCAATGAGAAGAGGCGCTCCTTCCACATCGAAAAGATCAAGACCCCTGCCAAAAACAGCCCGAGCCCGAGAACTAGTTTCAGATTGCTGACGTCGTTGAGCAAAGCAGGCAAAGGAAGCGGACGAAGCGGCATATCTAAAACTCCCGAAACAATCAGTTGTGTTGGTTTCTAAACAATACCCGACGCCTCCAATGAACAGGAGTGCGTTCGCTAAAGCCGAACCACAAATTTCGGAAGAGACAATCGGCCTCAAAAAGACCCGATGAAGGTCAGTGTTTTCCCGCCAGAATCTCGCAGAGCTGCTCGAGATCGAGACGCCCGGAGTAGAGAGAGCCCAGAAGAAGCCGCGCCTCATGCACCGAACCCAGAGGCGCTCTCACCGGACTTGGCCAAGCGCGCGTAACCAGCTCGGAGAACAAATTTTCGAGTCGCTCAGTGTCGGAAATCGCGAGCTCGATGCGCGCCCCGAGAGCCATCGCATCAATCCGAGAGAGCTTAGAGCCGCCCTCGCGCAAAACCGGGACCGTCGCCAGCCCGAGGAAAAGCGACCAAGCACAGAAGAGACGATAATCGCGCCGTGCAATCGGGAGAGCGCGCAAATACGCAAACGCTCCGTTTGCGTTGGCGTAAAGAGAATCGAAAACTTGCGCGCGATCGGGAATGAGGAATCGGCCTTCGGCTTCGTCCGTCACCTGGTCTTTCAGAACGTTGATCTTCTGGAGGAAGAGACCGAAGTGCGTCGCAAGGTCTAAGGGGAGTTTGAGACCGTTCGGTCGCAAGTCGTCCTCGATCA
The DNA here is from genome assembly GCA_913774795.1 of Pseudobdellovibrionaceae bacterium. Taxonomy (GTDB): domain Bacteria; phylum Bdellovibrionota; class Bdellovibrionia; order Bdellovibrionales; family JAMPXM01; genus CAJYOV01. The sequence goes on along the minus strand of CAJYIL010000471.1, from coordinate 2,312 downwards.
AGCCCGTCAAAAGTTCACCGACCACCCCGGCGACGAAAAAGCAGTAGACGTTCACGTCGACGAGAGAACGAAGACTCAAGCCACGCTCCACGTAAGCCGCCATTCCCCGACTCATCGATAAAATCGGCGAGAGCATCGCGGAGCGTTCGCGCTCAGGGAGAGTCGAAAATTCGCTGAACACTTGGGTCGCGTCCTCGAGGAGGCATCGCTCGCCTTTCGAAACCGTCTCGGGAAACCGCGCAACCCATCGCTGAACCGCATCGTGATCGACCAAGGTCGACGTCACAAACTGATCAAATTGTTCGAAGGCTTGAAGCTGACGCTCGCGAGATGGCCAGGCTGCATCCTCGACTGTGTCGAGAATGCGGCAAATGAGATACCCGAGCCCGACTGACGCACGCAAAGTCGGCTCCAATCGAGAGATGCCGTAGGCAAAGCTGCGAGAGACGCGCTCGAGATGCGGCTGGTGAAACCGAATACGCGCTTCGCATGAGGGCGAGTTTGGAGCAGCAGTCACGTCGAGCATCCCATCAGTGTGCGGGCCCGGCGAGCCCGCGACAATGTCCACGGCCCCGCGTCGGTTTCGAGATTCGAAGGAATCTTCAATAGACCGCAAATGAAAACGGAATGATAACAGAGTTATTCAGCCTTTGGAGGCCCAACATGAACCAAACAAATCGCCGTGGATTCCTGAAAATTGCCGGTCTCGGTGTTCTCGCCGCGTCCGTTTCGAAAATCTTTTCGCCATCGACCGCCGAAGCTCAAGCTCCGAAAGCAGTCGACGAGAAAGAGCCGTTGGCTCAGTCGCTCGGTTATCACGCCGACGCAAAAAAGGTCGACAACAAGAAGTGGCCTAAACATGCGGGCGCTGAAGGTGCCAAACAGCACTGCGCAAACTGCATGTTCTATCAGACGAAAGATCCGAAGGCTGCCGAAGCGCCTTGCCAGATCTTCGCCGGAAAATCGGTCAAGGGTGCCGGCTGGTGTAATAGCTGGGCAAAGAAGGCCTAATCGCAGACGGAGCCGGAGAGTAAAACTTTCCGGCTTTTTTGTTTATCCCCGCAAGCTTTGACGAATTCTCCCCGCGCGGTGTCTAAGTCCCGCTACAACGACACAGAGATCCTGGGAGGGTTCAGTCATGAAAGCCGTCGCACTAATCGCGCTCTTGGTTATGGGCACCGCAGCTCAAGCCGCACAATCGCAAGACTTCAAAGCACTCGGTTTCTCATCTCAAACAGAGATGGAAAACTACCTCAACATCGTCGACGTCAAAGTCACAACTGAAGCAATCGAGTCGCGCGATTCTGACTTCGCCGCGATCATCAACCCACGCGCTGCCGCTGATCAAAAAGCTCTCGATCTCGGAAACGGCCTCTTCGATTCTCTCGGCCCCGTCCTCCTCGCGCCTGAAAACCCGGGTGCCTGGATCGCCTTCGGTAAAAAGATTTGGGAAGTCGTCGTCGCCAATCGCCCGGCCGTCGACGTTCAAACCGCGCGTGTCACCGTTCTCCCGAATGACAAAAATCTCTGGGCGCAGATGGCAGGCTGGAGAGGCCCCCGCGGCGCCGCTTACACGATCCAAGCGGTCAACGGTTTCGGTAAAGTCGTGGTCAATCAGAAGTACACGGTTTCTTACAACTTCGGCGGCAGCCTGGGCGGCAAAGGTCGCTACATCGCGAACGCACAAGTCATCCCGACAACGATTGAAGTGTCGTGGGGTTACACTCTGAATTCAAATGTCGAGATCGGTCAGATCTTGAATGCCGGAACAGTCGACTCGCCGATCCCGGCGGTCGACATGCAACTCAAGTACGTCACAAAGACGATCTTGAAAGAAGGTCAAGGCATCGACAGCTTCTACATCAAGGGCGACGGTTCGATGTCGCACGTCTCTCGCTAATTCGAATTGATTTAGCTCGGAATCAAGAAAGGCAGGCCGCAAGGTCTGTCTTTTTTTTATTTTGTCGCTTTGTTTTTATCGGCGACGACACCGTCACGATTTGTGTGCGCAATCGCGAGTGCGAGCATCGCTCGGTTGTAGCGATTGGCGTAGTCGTTGGCTTCCTGGTAGGACGAAAGAGCGCTCGCCTCATTCATGCTCGCCGGGCTTAGAGTCGCCAACCTTTCGACCTTCGCGCCAAGCGCTCTCTGGGCGTCGTCGCCAAAGAGACCCGGCAACGAACAGGCCGCTTCGCAGATCTCAAAATAATGCTCGCCGCTCGAACGAAACGCGTCCTGTGCTGCGTCTTCAGGAGACTTTGCTGGCTTCGGAATCGTTGTGCACGAAACGCTCCCGATCATGACGAATACGC
>CAJYIL010000470.1 GCA_913774795.1 Pseudobdellovibrionaceae bacterium | reverse complement strand
CGAGCTCTGGAAGACGCGGAATTTCCACCAAACGATTTCGAAGGGCATGTACGCCTCGATGCCTTTGTTGGGCGCGCTCGAAATCACGAACGGTCGCGGAATTCTTGGGGCGGAGATGCCGATCGAGCATAAAGACTACGAGACGACAGAGTCAGTTCTGGATGCGTGGGGGCCGACTCCTTGGGATGAGAAGCCGAACCAGCTTCCGAAGCCAGATGGCGTTCTCTTCTTCGATAAGTTGTCTTCGGTCTACTTGACGGGCACGATGCACGACGAGGACTCGCCGAACCACTTGAAGGTGCACAACACGGGCGTTTGCCGCGATGTCTGCCATGAGAAGTACAACTCGCCTTGTAATCACTTTTGCCCGGCGAACGTCTACGAGATGGTTCCGGATAATGAGATTCCGGGTAAGAAACGTTTGCAGGTGAACTATACGAACTGTATTCACTGCAAGACCTGCGATATCAAATGTCCATTCGACAATATCGACTGGACGACTCCCGAGGGCGGGGGCGGACCGCAGTACAAAGAAACATAATCTCTTAAGTAGATTGATGGAGCCGCGATGTTGGGAAGCGCGGCTCTGAAAAAGGAGTGAAGGGTATGCCTCGTTTTTTCGCGATGACCTCGCGCGGTTTAGGTGAAGTTCTCGAGCAAGAGTTGCACGAGATGGGAATCACGAAAACGGAGCGCGCCTTTGGCGGCGTTCAGTTTGAAGGCAACTGGGCGGATTGCTACCGAGTCAATTTGCGCTCGCGAATCGCGACGCGCGTTCTTCTACCGATTCTCGATTTCCCTGCTTACAAACCGGAAGACCTCTACAACAACATTTTGAAACACGACTTCACGAAGTACATCAAGCCAACCGGCACGATTGCGGTTGAAGCTTCGGTGCGCGAAAGCGGTGTTTTTCGGGATCAGCGTTTCGTTGCGATGAAGATCAAAGACGCGGTCGTCGATCAGTTCCGTGACAAGTATGAAGTTCGACCGGATGTCGATGCGGCCAACCCGGATTTGCGGATCGTCGCGCGTGCGGTGAACAACGGATTCTCGATCGCGATTGATACCTCTGGCGATGCGCTCTTCAAGCGCGGCTACCGCGTCGGTTTCTCAGAAGCTCATGTGAAAGAACACTTAGCCGCCGGCATTTTGAAAATGGCGGGATACACCGGCGATCGTCCGGTGGTGGATCCGATGTGTGGATCGGGAACGTTTTTGATCGAGGCGTGTTTGATTGCGTTGAAAGTTTATCCGGGAACTTTGCGCAAAGGATTTGGTTTCCAAAAGCTTCTGGGTTTCCAGCGTGAAGCGTGGGAAGCCGAAGTCGATGCCGCTCTTGAAGGCGAGCTTGATGAGTTGCCTTTCAAGATGTACGGCTACGACGTCGATAAAGATGCGTTGAAGACGGCGAAGATGAACGCGCAGAAAGCCGGCGTCGACGAGTGGATCGAATTCTCGCGAGCACCGATGGAAACGTTGAAGGCTCCGGTTGAATCGGGGTTGATGGTCGTCGATCCGCCGTACGGCGAGCGGATGGGCGATAAAGATTTGCTCCTCGATACGTACAAAGACCTCGCGCACACGATGAAGGTCGGATTCAACGGCTGGGATTGCTACGTGTTGAGTGGTTCTCCTGAACTTTCGGCGGCGATGAAGTTGAAGGCGGAGAGAAAATTTCCGCTCTATCACGGCCCGATCGAGTGCCGTCTTTTGAAATACAAGATGTTCTGATGTTGAGCTGGATGTTGATGGCTTCAGTTTCTTTGGCAGCACCTCTGGTGATGGGGCACCGGGGTTCAGCAGGAGTGAGGCCGGAGCATACGCGCTCGTCCTACGTGGTTGCTGCCGAGTCGGGTGCCGACTACATCGAGCCCGATTTGGTGATGACGAAAGATGGCGTGCTGATCGCGCGTCACGAGAATGATATTTCGGAGACGACAGATGTCGCGGTGAAATTTCCTTCGCGCAAGAAAACGAAGACGATCGATGGTGTTTCGATCACAGGCTACTTCACCGAAGACTTCACGTTAAAAGAGATCAAAACGTTGCGGGCGAAAGAGCGGTTGGCCTTTCGCGATCACTCGCGCGACTTCACTGACGAGGTGATGACGTTCGAGGAAGTGATCGCTTTGGCGAAAGAGCTGTCTTCGAAGTTGAAGCGCGAAGTGCGGTTGGTGCCGGAGTTAAAGCATCCGACCTATTTTAAATCGATCAGCCTTGACCCGGTGCCGGCGTTTGTTCGCGCGATGAAAGCGCATGGGCTTGAGTCGTCGGCGATCATTCAGTGCTTTGAGCTTGGGACTTTGCGCGATCTGAAGAAGTCGTTGAAAGCAAATTTGTTGTTTTTGTTCGACGACCTGAAGGCGCGGCCGGCGGACTTCGTGGCGTCGGGAGACAAGCGAACATACGGCGATCTGTTGGGAGACCTGAAGTCGGTGGCGTCGGTCGTGTCGTGGATAGGTCCGGCGAAGGAACAGTTGGTGACCGCCGATGGCAAGAGTACGGGTGTGATTGAACGAGCGCACGCGGTTGGACTTAAGGTCGTTCCTTACACATTCAGGAGTGAAGCGCAGTTCGTGGTGCCGGCGGCTCACGGAGATGCGAAGGCAGAGTACGCGCTTTTCTTCAGTTTGGGTGTGGATGCGGTGTTTACCGATTTCGTTGATGAGGCGGTCAAGGCGCGAGGCGCTTTGAAGTAGAACGCGCTGTCTTGAAGCGGTTCACGTGGAGCCGTGGAGCTGGCAGTGTGCCAGTGAAAGCCGGACAGACGGAAATCGGGCGGAGGCGAACGAGTCACTCCGCCCAAATTTTTTAGAACGGCTTGTAGATCGCCAAGTAGGCGTTGAGAGCGCCGAACACGAGAATCAAAATCCAGAAGACTTTGGCCAATGATGGTTTGCGGTAGATGAAGGCCGGAAGCCCGCCGAGGATGAGCCAGACGAGGCCTTTGGTGATGGCCCAGCCCGGAAGCGAGTGCAGGATGCCGAGCTTTGCAAGCAGACCGAATCCGGCGACAAGCGTAATCAAAAGCCCGATGCCGTGCGTGGCTGCGGCGAGTTTGCGGCCTGTGTATTCGCGGGTGCCGCCGCTGGCAACGTGGAGGCACATGCCCCCGAGTGAGAGGATGACCGTGAAGACGCCGACCAAGTGCAGGACTTTATAGAATTCGTAAGGCATTGGGACCTCGCTTTTTGCTTGTTCGTACCTCCGCGTGACAGCGAGGGCAAGTGAGAGGATGATGATGTCATGAAAGTTCCCGCGAAGATCACAGCCGCCTATGGTCGTGCAAAGGCGGCGCGTTTGAAGGCGCACGCTCCGTACTCAAAATTTCAAGTGGGTGCGGCCCTTGTCGGGCCGTCCGTGACAACAGGATGCAATGTCGAAAACGCGAGTTACGGAGGCACGGTGTGTGCCGAGCGCATCGCGATTTTCAAGGCGGTCTCTGAAGGCGTGGTTGAGGGAGTGACCGATATCATAGTCGTCACCGATGCGCCGGAGCCGGCTTATCCGTGTGCGTTTTGTTTGCAGGTGATGGCGGAGTTTTTTGATCCGTCGCTGCGGGTTTGGTTGGGCGATCTCAAGGGTGTGCGGTCGATGCATACGTTTGGGGAGTTGTTGCCGCATCCGTTTGGTCCGAAGCAGTTGGGCGATGCGCGGGAAGCGGCGGCTGCGCCGATCGAGCGGCGATCGCGTGCAGGAGCTTCAGGCTCGGGCTCGGGCCGAAAATCGGGACGTCGCAAGTGAATCTCAAGGAGTGGTTGATCTTTGCTTATGGCGTGATCTTCGCGACCTCCACTCCGTATTTGAAACCGAAGAAAAGATATTTGTTTCCAACGAAGGTGGAGCCGTTTGACTCGGAGCTGACGTTCTTTTTGGGCGGAAGTGGAATTTGCGCGCGGATGGGTTCGCTCGTCGTGAATGCGAATCTTGATTCAGCGGCGCGCGAGTGGTCGGGGCCGGCACGTGGCGCGACGGATTTGGTTTTGTCATCATTGACGGGAGCGTTCGGCTCGGCAAAAGAGGTTCGGGCGCTGGAAGTTTCGCGAGTCTTCGCGGCCGCTTTGCGGGATCAGTCGCTTGATGCGGCGGAGGGACTGCCGGTTGTTCGCGTTGAATCCGAGATGGTTTTGACGTTTGGGGATGAGACGGTAAGGTTGATTCCGGTTTTCGATGCGGCGACGGGTTCGGACCTTGTCGTCTTTTTCGAGTCGCGCTCGGTGATGATGTTCGGTTCACTCTTTGTAAATCGCATTCATCCCGTTTTACAGATGGGTGTCGCGACTCGCGTTGAGCGTTGGATTTCGGTTTTGGAAGAGTTGCTCCAGCGGTTTTCGCCCCGCGTGTGCGTGCCCGGAGAAGGCTTCTTTGGCGACGCCGGAGATGTTCGTGAGTTTATTCGTTATCTGCGGTCGTTGAGTGATCCGAACGTTGAGTTTTCTTTTTGCCGCCAGAATTTCGACTGGATGGAAATTCCTCGCTTCACGTCGCTCGAGGAGAATTTCGACATTCTCCGGCGCAACGTGAAGACGCACGCGTCTCTGACCTAAAGGTCTGTTTCAATATTTAACTGAATCGCGATTTTCTTCAGGAGCTTTCGCATTTCGTGAAGCTTCGGGACCGCGGCGTGGTTTTTCAAATATGATTGAAGTGGTTGGAACGGATGGCCTCCGTACTGACCAGGTTCGGTGATCGATTTGCTGATCGCAGAAAGAGCCGAGAGCTGAACGTTATCGGCGATTTCGATGTGACCTGTGACGACCGTTTTTCCGCCGGTCACGAAGTTTGCGCCGATCTTGCTGGAGCCAGCCATCGTGAATCCGCTCGTAAGAACGGAGTTTCGCCCGATACGGTTGTTGTGGGCGATGTGGACGAGGTTATCCATGATCACGCCGCGCTCGATTCGCGTTTCGCCGAAAGTTCCGCGGTCGATCGTGCAGCAAGCACCGATATGGACATCATCTTCGAGGACGACTTTGCCCTGATGCGGAATGCGTGTGTGGTTGAATTTTTCGTCGTGCGCGTAACCGAAGCCTTCTTTTGCGATCACGGAGTTGGGGTGGACTTCGCAGTTTTTTCCGATCTCCGT
>CAJYIL010000469.1 GCA_913774795.1 Pseudobdellovibrionaceae bacterium | reverse complement strand
TAAGGTCGCGATTCGATCCACTGGGTTTGCGGAAATCGTTGGCGAGCCTGCTCGAAAACCGGCTCAAGGACGGCCTCCGGTTTCATGTAAACAAATCGCGAAGCGCCCTCGACAATGGCGAGCTTTTCGCGCGCAATCGCAGTCAACGTCGATCCGAGAATCGCTTCGTGATCGAGTCCGATACGCGCAAGCACGGCTGTGTCGTGCGGAATGGCGCGCGTGGGATCGAGACGCCCGCCGACTCCGACCTCGATCACCGCTCGTGAAACGCGAGGACGAATTCGGCCGCCGAAGAAAACCTCGATCATCATCAGAGTCAAAATTTCGAAATGTGAGAGATCGAACTGGGTTACAGCCGGCTCGACCGCGAGGTAAGCGGCGACCATTTCCTCTTCGCTGATGGGTTTGCCATCGATCGCGATTCGCTCCGTGGGTTCGATCAGATGCGGAGACGTGAACAGACCAACGCCTGTGTGCGAGACCCCGAGAAGCCGAGCGAGTGTCGCCGATACTGTGCCTTTTCCATTCGTGCCGGCGACCAAGATCGTACCGCGACCAGGCTGACCCGGATCGCAGGCCGGAACGACGCCGTGAAACACAATCGCCCGCTTGAACGTCTCGTAGCGTTCGTCGCGGGCGACGCGGTCTTGACTGATTTTCAGAATTTCGACGAGATCGGAGTATTTCACCCCTTCGACGTTAGCAGGCTTACTTCGCCTTGGCGACTGGCTGCGCGCTCGTTTTTGAAGCCGGACGACGCATCGTCTTCATCTGCGAGCGAACATCGGCGAGCTTTTTCTTCGAAGCTTCGAGAGACGCTTGTGCCTCGAGACGACGCTTGCGTTCTTCGGCGAGCTTTTGCTGGACACGGTTGATCTTCTCTTGCGCTTGCTCAACCATCAACTCGGTTTGGTCACGCTCAGCCACGATTTGTTCAACCGTGTCGTGGAGTGCGTTAAGCTCCGCTTCTTTCGCGCCCAACTCCGACTGCACTTTCTTCTGCTCTTTGCGAGCTTTCTCGACGCGCATCTCGGCCGCTTTGCGATCGATTCGATATTGTTTGATATCGTCTTGCCACTTGGCGATCTGAACTTTCGCTTTCGATTCCATCTCACGCGCTTTTTTCGTTTCGCGCTGATCGATCTCCTGTTGCTGAGCGAGCTTCCGCTTTTCATCCTCAGCCGTTCGGCGGGCTTCTTCTTCAGCGGCGAGCGCACCTTCGGAATCTGCGAACGCAGCCTCTGTTTCAATTCCCAAGTCGAATTCAGCGCGTGCGATCGAAGATGTTCCTGCAACGACGGCGATCACGAGTGCGGTCGATAACAATGTTTTCATGAGTGGAGTCCCCTTTTGATGCCTCAACTCACCTTTCGGCTGGAATGGTCTTAAGACTTGAGGACTTAAGTCGCGCCGGAGCTAAACTTCACAGATCGTCGAAGTTATCGCTGTCAAATTTCACGACAGTTCGACACCTATTTCCGCTGAGAAACGGAGCCCACGTTCAAACGTCTAAAAACAAGACGAACCGGAGAGTGACGCCGAAGAGCGCGCGCAAGTGACCGAACACGTCACCGTTCTCACGCAGAGACGCGTTTAATGCGAGATCGCCAGGCCAAAGATCTGGCCCCACCCTTGCTCTAAGGAAAGGCACCCCCCCTCGGCGGTCAGGTCCCCCCCGTTCAAACCTGGCCGCCTTTTTTTTCTTCTCCACTGCTAAAATGAAACGATGAAACAGGTTTTGACGTTCGCGTTCATGATCGCGTTCACGTTCACGTTACACGCAAGTCCGCTGCACATTCTCGTAGATCCCGGTCACGGTGGATCGGACTCGGGCGCCGTGAGAGGGTCGTTGAAAGAATCCGTGATCGCTTTAAAGGTTGCGAAAAATCTCGCGGAGTTTTTGCGCAAAGATGACCGCTTTGAAGTCACACTCACGCGCGAGACCGATCGTAAAATCCCGCTCGATCAACGCACGCAAATTGCCAAGGACGTTAAAGCCGACGTGCTTTTGAGCATTCATCTAAACACGAACAACGACCCGCGCGTCCACGGCCAAGAATTTTATTTCCAGAATCAACTGCCCGCGGACGAAGACATGTTGTTCTTAGCCAGTCGCGAGAACGACGAAGAAGACGATATACATGCGGCCAACGAAAAACTCTCGAGCGAGAACGACGTGCGAGTCATCCTCGAAGATCTGGGTCGTAATCACCGCATCAAATCGAGCGGCGATCTCTCAAAAGTTTTGTTCGAGAATTGGGCCGTCGCCAACGGCAAGAAAGTCGCAAGCCGCTCGATTCGCCAGGCGCCGTTTCGTGTCGTCTCTCAAGTCGCGATTCCGAGCGTTCTGTGCGAGCTCGGCTTTTTAAGTAACCCGGCTGAAGCCGCGAAATTGAACGAGAGCGCCTACCAAGCGTCGCTCGCCAAGAGCCTCTACGATGGACTCGTGAAATTCAAAGAAACGAGTGACAAAGATCCGGAGCGCGCCCTACATTCGGCGCCATGAGATTCGACGGTCGCACGCCCAACCAACTCCGCAAAGTTACGATCACTCCTAACGTCACTCGCTACGCCGAAGGCAGCGCGATGATCGAGTTCGGCAACACGAAAGTGCTTTGCACCGCGAGTGTGGAGACGAGTGTTCCGAAGTGGCTGGCCGGGAGCGACAAAGGTTGGATCACCGCTGAGTACGGCATGCTCCCTCGCTCAACACACACACGCATGCAGCGCGAGAAAGCCGCGAACTCCGGCCGCACGCAAGAGATCTCGCGCTTGATCGCGCGCAGTCTTCGCGCGGCCGTCGACCTGAAGGCGCTCGGAGAAAAGCAAATTACCGTCGATTGCGATGTCCTCCAGGCCGATGGCGGCACCCGCACGGCCGCGATCACGGGCGGCTACGTCGCCCTCGCGCTTGCGCTTGGCAAACTTAAGGCCGCAGGCCTTCTCACGACTCTTCCGCTGAAAGCACCCGTCGCTGCGGTGAGCGTCGGCCTCTCGCACCAAGACGGCAAAGTCGAAGCGCTTCTCGATCTTTGTTACGAAGAAGACGTGCGCATCGGCACCGACATGAACTTCGTGATGACCGGCGAAGGCAAGTTCGTTGAAATCCAAGGTACCGCCGAGTCCGAGCCCTTCTCGCACGCCGAGATGGAGGCCATGACGAAGCTTGCCGAACACGGCTGCCGTGAACTCATCGCCGCCCAACACGAAATCTTAAAACCCCTCGGCATCTAAATTTCACTGACACTTCTCGAGCGCTCGTGAATGAGCGCACCGAGGAGCTGAGTGACGAAGTTTTTGACACGCGCCCACTGCCTTTTGCCGATCGCCTTAAGTGCGTTGCTATCTCTTTTTAGTGAAGGCTCCTTCGCTGAAGCCCCTCTCTGCTCAGATGTCTTCACGCAAAGCTCACTCTTCGATGCCGGCGGCCAAACGTCGCTCCAACCAGATCAACAATTCACCAAGAATTATGTTCGCTTCTTCCAGAGCCCCAAGCTTGACCCACGCGTGCAAAAAGCACTCGTCGAACTGAACAAGGGTTGGCGTCTAGAGTTGCGACGGAGCGACGACGACATCGGAGGACTCACACCGTGGATCGTCGGAGCAACGATCGATCTTCCTCGTAGCGCCCTCAAATCCGACGTAAGCCTCGCGGAGTTTCTCGAGCAACTGATCCCGCTCGCTCGCGAAGCGAAACGTTTTGCACGCATTGAGCAAAATAGGCAGGCGGTCGAAAAACTCGATCCGGCGACGAAAACTTTAATTACGAAATGGTTTACTCAAAACGATGTCCGCGTCTTCGTTAAAGACTCCTACGACCTGGGCGCCGCAGAAAAAGATCGACTGACGATCGATAAAAAAATGCTTCGCTATCCGAGTCTCATTGGCACCGTGATCCACGAGATTTATCACGTCACGGTCTCCGCGCGTTTACGGGAGACATCTTCGGCGCTCGAGATCGGGCGCGCAATGTGGTTTGCTCCTTCGTCGAGCCAGCTCTCAAAAGCGTATGCGAGACTTCACCGATCAGACGAATACGATGCGCGCCTCAAGCAAATCGCGATCTTGCGTTTTCACAAACTCGTTAACGATGCCCGCGTCATTGAGCCCGAGGCTGCGCTTTTTAGGCAGGAGCAGCGCGATCAGCTTTCGATGTTCACGGAAAACTTCGAGACCGTGACCATCACCCGTTCGCAAGATCCGGCGCAGCTTGATCGCCCGGCGCTCAAACTGACGTTCAATGAAAACGCACTTTATGTTCCTCTCGTGCGAGAAGTCGCAAACCCGCGTGCCTATGCCTACGAAGTTTTGGCGAAACGCCTCGCCACTTTGTGAGATTGACGGTTCTCGAGGGCCAGAGCAAAGTGGTCGTCATGACAGAAGTATGGTTCGCCTCGGGCAATAACGGCAAAATCAATGAAATGAAAATGCTCCTGAACAGACTCATCAATGATGGGCGCGTTCAATTGCATCACCAAGGGGAACTGCCGGTTTTCTCGGCTCCGCCCGAAACCGGAACAACGTTTCTCGAGAACGCGCGGATTAAAGCGCGCGCATTGAAGGCGATGAAGCCAGGTACGTGGGTGTTCGGTGAAGACTCAGGTCTTCAAGTCGAGGGCCTCAACAATCTCCCTGGTGTTCACTCCGCTAGATACGCAGGGCCAAAAGCGCAAGACGCCGAGAACGTCGCCAAACTTTTGAAGATGATGACTCTGCGCCCGATGCCCAATCGCAAAGCGGCGTTTGTTTCAACGATCGTGGCGTTTGATCCGCAAGGGACCGAGCATATTTTCGAGGGCAAGCTTGAAGGCGAAATCGCAAAGGCGGCGAAGGGCACGCAAGGTTTCGGCTATGACAACGTGTTTATTCCGCCCGGAGAACAAAAAACTCTCGGTGAGCTTGGGCTCGCTTACAAAAATAAGATTTCTCACCGCGCAAAAGCGACAGCCCCTTTTATCGAGGCGCTTGAGAAGAGCGTGGGCGAATAACGACCGACGATGTGCGGCCCGTTGAGACCAACTCCGCCAGACTTCGTGCGACCGTGATTTGCTTCAGCGATCCGTAGACATCGAAGTGTTTTTTCGTGCGCTCGTTACAAGCGACGAGCGCGAGCGCCCCGTCGTTTCCCGCGAGATCTTTCGCGAGACCCATGCACAGCTGAATGGCCGCGAGTGAAAAGAACTGCGTTTGCGTGAGATCGAGCGCGATTCGATTGCACCCTTCAGCCAGAGCTTCGTGGATTTGCATCATGAGCTCAGAATGCGTCTCGGCATCGAGGCGAACGCGAACCGGGATCACCTGCCAGGCGTCGATATCGACAGTCGGCGCCGCGACGGGAGCGGCAACGGCTGCGACAGCCGTGACGCTCGGAAAGCAGGCTGCATCTTCAGCCGCAATTGGCGAGATCATAGGCTCTAGAAAGTCTTTTGCTGCCTCACTCGATGACATGCGTCTATTTTAAAGATGCGGTAAAGACAGCCGCAATCCAGTTCACATCAATCCTGGACTTTTCGCTGGTCGGTCGATAACAAGAGGGAACCCCCAACAAGCGAGCAAATAGAAATGCAGCACGTTGACCCTGGTCTCAAGATTTTCTCTGGGAACTCGAATCAAACGTTTGCGTCCAAAGTCGCCAAATCGGCCGGAGTCGAGCTCGGCCATTGTCAGATCAATCGCTTTGCCGACGGCGAAATCCAGGTCGAGATTCACGAGAGTGTCCGCGGAGACTCGGTCTTCGTCGTTCAGTCGACTTGCCCGCCGGTGCAAGAAAACTACATGGAGCTCTTCATCATGCTCGATGCCCTTAAACGGGCTTCGGCAAAAGAGGTCACGGCGGTCATTCCCTACTTCGGCTACGCCCGCCAAGACCGCAAGGTGGCTCCCCGCGCCCCGATCAGCGCGAAGCTCATGGCCGACCTCCTCCAGACCGCTGGCGCCGACCGGGTCGTCGCGGTCGATCTCCATGCCGCCCAAATTCAAGGCTTCTTCGATGTCCCGGTCGACCACTTGTTCGGGACACCCATGATGGCCCGTGCCTGGCGCGAGGCCTATGGGTCCGGCGAGGAGTTCGTGGCGGTTAGCCCCGATGCCGGCGGTGTCGAGCGCACACGTGCGTTCGCCAAGCGCATCGACGCTCCCATCGCCATCATCGATAAGCGCCGGAGTAAGCCGGGCGAAGCCAAAGCCCTCCACCTGATTGGTGACGTGCGTGATAAAACTGCCATCATCGTCGACGATATGATCGATACGGCCGGGACCCTGACTCAGGCCGTTGACAGCTTGTTAAAGAATGGGGCAAACAAAGTGTTCGCAGTTGCAACCCACGCGCTGTTCTCAGGCCCGGCCATTAGCCGCCTGACGGATAGCGGGCTCACTAAAGTCCTCGTGACCGACACGATTCCTTTAAGCCCCCAAGCGCAGGCTTGCGACAAGATCGAGATCATCTCGGTTGCGCCGTTGATGGCGGAGGCGATTTTACGAATTTACGGGAATGACTCCGTCAGTTCGTTGTTCGATTAGAAATAAGAATTCGTGAGCACATGCTGCGAACGAAAGCGAAGGGCGAAGCCCGGAGCGACATAAACAGAAGTACTGAGTAGGGCAATTCCGCCTGATGGGGTACTGGAGACGAAGACCATGGCAAGAGAGAAAATCGAAATCACAGTTTC
>CAJYIL010000468.1 GCA_913774795.1 Pseudobdellovibrionaceae bacterium | reverse complement strand
CGGCATCGCCGGCATCTGGCTCGACGACCACGAACTCGTCATCGCCGCAGAAAAAGTTCGTCACGCAGGCTACCGCAAGTTCGACGCGATCGCGCCGTTCCCGGTGCACGGTCTCGAAGAAGCCGTGGGCGTCAAGCGCTCGGTCATTCCTTGGATCACGTTCATCGCAGGCGTTGTCGGCTTCTCGTGCGGTCTCGCATTGACGTACTGGACGATGGCGATCGACTGGGCTTTGAACATCGGCGGCAAGCCGTTCTTCTCGGGTCCGGCGTTTGTGCCGATCATGTTCGAATTGACGATCTTGTTTGCGGCTCTCGCATCGGTCGGAGGACTTTTGGTTCTCACGCGCATGCCGAAAGTCGATCCACCGATCATCGATCCGGATCTCACATCGCACAAATTCGCGATCTTCATTCCAGAGAACGAAGTCGGTTACGACGCAGGTCGTGCTGAGCAGTTGCTTCGCTCCCTCGGAGCGACAGAAGTGAAACGGGTGTCGGAGTACTAATGCGCAAATTTATCTTATTAGCATCGGCAGCGTTGTTGGCATCGTGCACGGGCGGAGGCCCTGCGGATTTGCACAAAGAACCGAACGTCGAATTGATTCAAGACATGATGGAGTCGCCGGCGATCAAGGCTCAAGACTTCGATACTTTCAATCGCGAGCAAAGCGCCTCGCGCTTGCCCCCTGAAGGAACAGTTCCGGTCGGCTTCGCGAAATATCCTTACCACTTGCAACCGGATCTGGGTGCAAAGCAAAAGAACCCTTTCGACGGCAAGATGACGCCTGAAGTGCTCGAGCTCGGCCGCACGAAGTACGAAACGTACTGCGCGGTTTGCCACGGGTACGAAGGTAAAGGCGATGGTCCGGTCAGCGTGAAGATGTCGGTGAAACCACCTTCGCTTCTCACAGACAAAATCGCGGTCACGTACACCGATGGTCACATCTTCCACGTCATCACGGACGGCCAAGGTGTCATGTCTTCGTACGCTTATCAGCTCGTCAATCCGAACGATCGTTGGGCGATCGTCAATTACGTTCGCAGCCTCCAAAAATTGGGCCGCGGAGCTTCTGCGAAACCGGAGAAGAAATAATGGCAGGGCATTCAGTTAAAATTCCAGCGGCGCCGGCTCCCTATGTTCCGGGTCGCGGTATCAAGACAGCTTACTCGGTCGCGATCTTTGCGGGCCTCTTGCTCTTCGCGCTCGCGTTGATGAAAAACCAAGAGCGCGCGTGGGCGTCGTTCCTGACGAGCTACTTCTACTTCTTGTGCCTGGCGATGGGCGGCTTCTTCTTTAC
>CAJYIL010000467.1 GCA_913774795.1 Pseudobdellovibrionaceae bacterium | reverse complement strand
GCCTCGACCGCCTCGCGAAACACCCAAGGATGCCCCCGCATGATATTGCGACGTAAGTTGCGCGTGATTTTAACCTTGAGCAAGCGCGTCTCCAGCGAAAAGCTTCAGACGACGGGCGTCAGGCATCGTTTCTAGAAGCGAGTCAAGTTGACGACGAGCGGCCGGATTACCGCGCTGAATCTTCTCCGCCAAGATGAGTTCGTTTTTCATCGAGTGCTCCCAACCGATGAGCTCGGTCACGCGCACCTTGTAGCCCAGCGATTCAAGGTACAGGGAACGAAGCACGTTGGTGAGATGCGAGCCAAATTCGCGGCGGTGAATCCCGTGGCGCCAGAGGTTGTCGAGCGCGCCCCCTTTTCCGAGGAGACGTGCCATCTCGGCTTGGCAGCAAGGAACGAGTGCGATGAACTTCGCGTTTTTCTTAATCGCGAAGGTGATCGTATCGTCTGTCGCCGTGTCGCAGGCGTGAAGCGCTGTGACCGCATCGATTTCGGGCGGCAGCTCGGGCGAGTTAACCGCTTCTTCAATCGAAGAGGCGACGAAGTTGATGCGATCGAACGAAGATGAGAACGCGATTCTCTTCGTCGCATCAATCAGCTCGCGGCGCTGTTCGATCGCGAAGAGCTGCATGTCCTCGTGAGAGCGCAGGTAGAGATCATAGAGCATGAGACCGAGATATGACTTACCGGCGCCGAGATCGGCGATCGTTTTCAACCCATCGAGATGCGGAGTGATGAGCTGAACGAGATGCTGAACTTGCTTGAGTTTACGACGTGAGTCTTGGTTCAGCGTACCTTGGGGAGTCAGGATGTGGAGGGACTTCAGGAGAGCCTGTGACTGCCCTGGCCAGAGTTCGCTTAAATTGGTCGATGACATGGGCGGCAACCTACACTGCCGCACGAGAGGCAACAAGGTCAGTCGACGATGACTGCCTTTTCTTCAGACTCGAACACTGTCCAAACCCACGCGAGACCGATCGTGACGTCGAGATTCGAGCGAATAAGCGGGCTATCGTGGTTGGTTGCACCGGCCAGGGTTCCGACTTGAGAGCTAAAAACGAATTTATGACGGTTGTCGAAAGTACGGTACGAGAGACCTGCCTGAAGAATCGACTCGATGTATCCACCACGTGCCTCGTATTCGCGGCGGTTCGGTGTCACGTCGCCAGCACGAACTCCGTAGATGTAATCCATGTAGTCGTGAGTCGCGAACTGAGCACTCAAAGAGGTGAAGAGATCAAGGCGCTCGAGAAGCGCGTCGGGCTTCTGAAACACGATTTCCGGTTCGAACACGACTCCGCGCGAGGTGATTTCAACGGGGTAATTGGCGGAGAAAGCTCCGCGCACGGAAAGGCCAGCTCGAAGCAAAGAGCCATCGGCCCACTCTTTTAAACCGAGACGGAGTTTAGGACCGACCTGAAAGCCCCATCCCAGGTCTTCCATTCCGCGGCGAGCGTTATTGTCGTTCGACTTGACGGGGAAAGCGCCCGTTCCGCTCAAAGAGAGATCGAAGCCTTTTGCGGTCCAGAGGCGCGCGCGCGTGCCACGTCGATCCGACTGCACGATTTTTCCCCGATAAACGGCGAACGGAAACGGAAGCACGATCATCTGACTTTGGTCGGAGCCCGGGTAATGGGGATCGAGGGCCCCACCTAGACCGATACCCAACTCATAAAGCGCCGGGCCCCGTTGCGGAGTGAAAGCCGCCGTCGGTGCGAGGTCCGATGGCTCGACGGCCGCAACGGTACGCGCCGGCCGCAAAGACGTGAAGTCTTGGTCGGTGTATTTGGCGAAAGACTGACTGGAGATGAGGCACAAAACGAGAGCGCCCATCACGCGAGAGATTTTCTTCATCGGAAAATCCAGCGTAACAGGCGCTTTTCTATAGATGTCGGAACCCCGACCTCTAGGGCTTAAAACTAGTGCTTAGTCGGTTCTGCCTTCGCTTCTCCCGAAGCCATTTTAGATTGGTCTCCCTCGATCGCGACTGCGAGCTCCATCAAACGAGTCGCGGCTTCTTCGCGCGCCAAACCAAATTTTTCTTGCAAGAGATTGACGACGGCTTGGAGGCTGCCTCCCGTTTTATCAAGCTCTTCTTGCGTGATCGAATTCCAAGCCTTCATGACTTCTGATCTGATTTCTGTCCATTTTCCTGAGAACAAGTTTTCCATGGCCGTCTTCCTTTCGAGAGAGAGAGATACTGATGGCCAACTTACGCGGGAGCCGTGCGCCAATTCCCATTGGAGTTGGTGAAATCCCGTGAAGATTTGGCCATGACCCTCTACTCTTTGCGATATGGGTTCTGAGAAACGCTCACGTGGTGCATCCGCTTTCGTCGCTCTTGGCATTTTGCTCAGTCGTTTGTCAGGGCTCGTTCGTGACCGGGTTTTCGCACACTATCTTGGTAATTCGAACGCCGCCGGAGCTTTTCGTACGGCCCTGCGCATTCCGAACTTCTTGCAGAATCTTTTCGGTGAGGGCGTTCTCTCGGCGTCATTCATTCCTGTTTACTCGCGGCTACGCTCGGAGCTTGATCACGAAACAGCAACGAGAGTCGCGAGCGTCATCGGGTCGGTCTTAGCGGTTGTCATGAGTTTCTTTGTTTTAATCGGCGTTCTCTTCACGCCGTCATTTGTCGACATCGTCGCCGGGGGCTTCGAAGGTGAGACGCGTTTGCTGACGATTCAGAT
>CAJYIL010000466.1 GCA_913774795.1 Pseudobdellovibrionaceae bacterium | reverse complement strand
TTAAAGAAGGTCAGCTCGCGAAAATTCGTGTCGGTCAAAAAGTTGAAATCGAAATCGATGCGATCCCGGGGCATACTTTCGAAGGTCGTGTCGATTCCGTTTCGCCAGGCTCGGGTGCGACCTTCTCGCTGCTTCCTCCTGACAACGCGACCGGCAACTTCACGAAGGTCGTTCAGCGTGTCCCGGTGAAGATCACCTTTGAGCCTTCAACGCTTAAGGGCTTTGAAGACCGCGTTGTCGCCGGTCTCTCGTCGTACGTCTCAATTCAGGTTCGCTGATGGCCTCGGGTGAGGTTGCGATTCAAGGGCAGCCCGATCCTCCGATGACCACGCGCCAATGGCTCGCGGTCTTCGGTGCGATTCTCGGTGCGTTCATGGCGATCCTCGATATTCAAATTTCGAACGCGTCGATTCGCGAAATTACGGGTGGTCTCGGTGCAACGATCGAAGACGGCTCGTGGATTTCGACGTCGTACTTAGTCGCCGAGATCATCATCATTCCTCTCAGCGGTTGGCTGACGCGCGTACTTTCTCTTCGCACGTATCTCATCTGGACCTCGTCGCTGTTTTTGTTCTTCTCGATCTGCTGCGGTCTCGCCTGGAATCTGGAGTCGATGATCGTCTTCCGGGCTCTTCAAGGGTTAACGGGCGGGGCACTCATTCCGCTCGCGTTTGCGGTCATGCTCTCTCTTCCTCCGTCTCGTCGCACGACCGGCATGGCGCTTTTTTCGATCACGGCCACGTTTGCTCCCGCAGTTGGGCCTACCGTCGGTGGTTATCTCACCGAAACGTTCGGCTGGGAGTCGGTCTTTTTCATGAACATTGTCCCGGGTGCGGCGATGATGTTCACTGTTTTGTACGCGATCGATCCCGAGAAAGGAGATCGGTCGCTGCTTAAGAAAATCGATCTGCCGGGCATCATCACGATGGCGATCGGTCTTTCTTGCCTCACGATTTTCTTGGAGGAAGGCGAGCGAAAAGATTGGTTCGGTTCACCGTTGATCGTTTGGCTTGCGGCGATTTCATTCGTCGCATTGGCGACGTTCTTATACGTTGAGCTCACGACGAAAGAACCGTTCATCAACTTACGACTTTTGCGGCAAAGAAACTTCGGCCTTGGGTGTCTTGTCAATTTCGTAGTCGGTCTTGCGATGTACGGCGCTCTTTATCTTTTACCGCTCTACCTCTCGCAGATTCAGCACTACAACTCGATTTATATTGGCAAGACGATGATGTGGGCGGGGCTCCCGCAGCTCATGATTATTCCGCTCGTGCCCTTTCTCCTCAAGCGATTTGACGGGAGGTGGATCGCCTTCGTCGGAATCAACATCTTTGCGGCATCGTGCTTTATGAATTCGCGCATGACCGATTTAGTTGGTATCGATCACTTGCGTTGGTCACAAGCGGTTCGGGCGATGGGTCAGCCGCTCTTGATGGTTCCGCTCTCGACGATCACGACAGGCCTTATCTTGCGGTCTCAGGCGGGCTCGGCCTCGGGTCTCTTTAACATGCTCCGAAATCTCGGAGGCTCTGTCGGCATCGCGATTCTCGCGACGCTCTTTTCGTTACGCGAAAAGTTTCACTCAGCAAAGTTAGTCGAGGGCATCTCGCTGTACCGTTTTAATTCCGCCTACCGCATCCAACAACTCTCGCAAGCATTTCAACTTCAGGGTCTTGATCCCGTGATGGCGACTCGCAAAGCGCACTTGTTTTTAGACGCCGGTGTTCGAAAACAAGCGATGGTCATGGCCTTCAATGATTGCTTTTTAGCGGTCGGAGTCGCGCTCATGTGCTCATCAGCGCTCATCCTGATGTGCCAGAAAGTCGGCGCTCCGACAGGACCGAGCGAAGCTCACTAAGAAGCGTCGCTCTTCCAACGTTGCTTTCGCGCGCAAGGTTTGCGAGCGTGGGCGTATGAAGTTTCTCGCCTTCGCTCTCACAGGCTCTTTGATCGCACCGAGCGCTTATGCGCAAACGCAAGCTCCGACGCCGACCAATCCTGTTCCCGCGTGTACCGCGCAGATCAAGGAGCTTTGCGCGACCGCAACCGACGGTCGCAGCATCGTGATGTGTCTCCGCAAAAACGCCGACACGCTCTCAACCGATTGCAAATTGGATCTCGAACGCTACGCAACCGCCGGCCGACAAGCGGCTGCGCGTTCGGGCGGACAGCTTGGCGGTTTTGGCGGCCTGACAGGGCTCACGCCTCCACTTCCCATTCTTTCTTACGACGGCCGCTTCTCAAAAGATCTTTCAGAAAATCGCGTCGCGATTTCAAGTCCTGTCGCGGGTTCAGCCACCAGTCTCACGACGATGACTCTTTCGGGCGGAACAACGCACTTCCGCGACGTCGTTCAACTTTCGACATCGCAAACTCTTCCCCGCGATCTCTACCGCGCCGAAGTTGGCGCGCAGACAAGTTGGCGACTCGAAGGCAAAAAATCACTCGGGCTCCGGCTCACGGCCGGCGCGACCGGTGATCAGGTTTTTCAATCGATTGGCGATACGAGTTTTTCGGCCGCGATGACCTACGGATTTCCCGGTTCATCTCCCGGTGACTATTGGGTCGCGCTCGTTTACTTCGCGAAC
>CAJYIL010000465.1 GCA_913774795.1 Pseudobdellovibrionaceae bacterium | reverse complement strand
AAAACGTCGAAGGGTGCACCCTTCTCGATTTGCTGTTCGAATTGCCCGGATGAGCCGAGGACGATTTCGACCGTCGTGCCTGGATGGGTCTTCAGAAAGGCGGCTTTGATTTCGTCGAGCGCGAACTTCAGGTCGGAAGCCGCCGCCACGCGAATGTGAGTCGAGGTTTTCGTGATCGGTGTTGTCGCGGGTGGAGTCGCGGTCGGCGCCGTTTGCGCGGCCGCAACTAAACTCATGGCTTGGGCTGCGATCATGATGAGAGGCAGGAGCGCCTTAGGCATATGACTCACCGGCTCGCGTCTGGCCCGTCGAGGGCGCGTGGGTGTGATCATGCGAGTGCCCGTGAACGTGCCCATGTGCGCGGTCGTGCCCGCACAACGCATGCCCTTGAAGCCATTCACTCTCACCGTCGAAGTAGTGCTCTTTCTTCCAGATCGGTGCGCGCATCTTGAGTTCGGCGATCATGTATTCGCATGCGGCGAACGCTTCTTGCCGGTGTTTGCTACTAACCGCCACAACGACCGCCGCCTCACCGATTTCGAGTCGACCCGTTCGATGAATGACCGCAAAGCAAAGCTCTTCTCCCCATCTTGAACCCGCCTCCGCCGCGATCTCACGCAGAGTCGCTTCGGCCAATGGAACAAACGAATCGTAGCTTAGAGCCGAAACTTGCCGCCCGTGATTCACGTTGCGCACAAGTCCGCGAAACACAACTTCACCACCATGGCTACTCTCAGGCGAGAAGATCTCGGTCGGCAAAACGTCAGGGATCTCTTGATCGGTGACCTGAACGAAAACTTTCATTTTCAACCTCCACTCACGGGCGGGAGGAGCGCTAAGCGATCTGACAGAGGACTTGCATCACTCAAAACTTCGCGGTCATTCGCGATCGCACTCTTCGATAACAGCGACACCGCATCGAATGAAGCACCCGCGAATTTTGCGGCGAGCAGCGTACGTAACTCGCCCACCGTCGAAGCTCCCTGAGGATCGATGGTGATTTCAGGTTCAGACTGCAAATTCCGGAACGCTCCGAACAATCGAATGGTCATCATGCAAAATCTCCTGGCACTTGAGTCAAATGCGAAGCCTCTTCGGTATAGACTTCGACGACATCCCCTTGAGCGAAATCACTTTGATCTTCACGCAACACTGCCCAGACCGATGACTGCAAGAGCGGCCGAACCATGTAAGACGGCTGACCGTTCAGCAGATGCACACGTGCCTCTCCGTCATTGATCTCGAGTTGCGCTTTAAAGAAACAACGTAAGTCAGATGGCTTTTTCATATCGTTGGCGAGCCGAGCCGTAAACGGCTTCTCGCGTTCGCGCCCCATCACTGAACGTAAAAACGGTTCGATGAAGAAGCGGCATCCCACGACACCCGAAACCGGGTTGCCGGGAAGACCGAAAACGGCTGTCTCTCCGAGTCGCGCGAACAAGATCGGTTTACCTGGTCGAATGTCGACCCGGTGAAAAAGAATCTGCGCGCCCAACTCTTCGAGCGCCGGCCGAATGAAATCAGCTGAACCCATCGAAACCGCACCGGTCGTCACGATCACATCGGGCGCATGTTTTAACGCGCCCCGCATGAACGAGAGAAAGGCCGATGTTTCATCGGCCATTGTCGGAGCGATTTCAACTGAACACCCAAGCGACTCGAGAGCGTTCTGAAGATAGATGCGAGTCGAGTTGTAAATCTCGCCGGGCTTCAGTTCGTGTCCGGGCTCAACGATCTCTTTGCCCGTCGAGATCAACAGCACGCGAGGACGCTTGAAAACTTTCACGCGCGTGATGCCGTTTGAAACGAGCGCCATCAATTGAGCAGCGCGAAGTTTTTCTCCGCAGCTGACGATGCGTGTGCCAGGTGCATAATCGGCTCCGGCAAATCGCAAATTCTCATCTCGGCGCAATGGGTTTTTGAGCTTCACACCGAGTGCGCCCGGAACAAACCGAGCGTTCTCGACCGGTCCCAACGCCGTCTCGACGATCACGTCTTCGACTTTCGCGCAAGCAAAGCAGTCTTTCGGGATCGGAGCTCCGGTCATGATCTCAAATGCGTGACCCTCTGGCGTTTTTTCGCGAGGAGTTTCTCCGGGAAACAGAGTGCCCGCGATACGAAACACCGATCCTGAATGCGCAATCGCAAATCCATCGACCGCGCTGTTCGTGAACGGAGGAAGAGTCATCGATGTCACGACGTCTTCAGACATGACACGGCCGAGTGCGAGCTCAACCGAGATTTCTTCGCTTTCGATCTTAAGCGGAATCTCTTTGAGGATGTTGAGCGCCTCAGCGTACCGCATGGTCCCCGCCACGAAGAGTGTGAAGCGAATGTTTAAGAAGTGGAGTCAGCGTCTCAACGCCTTCGACAACGGCTTTCGGTGAACCCGGAAGAGCGATCAAGAGTTTGTCTTTCAATGTTCCGGCCATCGATCGGCTTAAATAAGCAGACGCGATATGTTTGGCGCCATCGGCGCGCAAAGCTTCGCCGAATCCAGGGATTTGCCGCTCACAGATCTCGGCGAGAGCTTCGGGCGTCACGTCGCGAGGGCTCAGCCCTGTTCCGCCCGTCGAAATCACGACCTGCGCATTCGTTTCGAGGGCCAGTCGACGGAACGCCGCTTGGATTTGCGAGCGATCATCGGCGACGAGCGCGGTGCTCACAACCTCGGCGCCTTGAGCACGAAGAGCGTCGGCTAACTTCGGGCCCGATTGATCTTCTACTTCTCCGCGTGAAGCACGGTCGCTAATGGTGAGAACCGCAGCACGTACTCCCTCGAGCTTTTGCGAAGAGGCAGCCGGAGTCTTCGGTGAAAACTCCGGATGCGTCCAGACGCCCGATTTTCCGCCGTGCTTTTCATTCAGGCGAATATCAGAAATCTTGAGAACCGGATCGACCGCTTTCGAGAGATCGTAAACACAGAGTAGAGCACCATTTACTCCCGCGAGAGCTTCCATCTCCGCGCCCGTTTTCGCCGTGACACTGACCGAGCAAAACGCCGTGACCGAACACGTCACTGAATCGGTTTCGAAAGAAATGAGAACTTGTTCGATGGGGAGCGGATGACAGAGCGGCAAAATCGCCGGAACATTCTTTGCCGCGAGGATGCCTGACACCTCTGCGATCGCGAGCACATCGCCTTTTGGATTTGTCTTCAGGGCATCGAAGGCTGCTTTCGACAAAACGATGCGACCTTGAGCGACCGCTCTTCGGTGTGTCGGCTCTTTGGCCCCGACGTCGATCATGTGGAACGTTTGCTTCATAATCTTAGCCTCCCATCACGGAGAAAGAACGATTGTTGCCGAGGTGACCGCTTTGCAAATAGTGAGATGCCTTCTTCGACATCAGCACGGAGCGCAAGTGCTCCTCGAAGCGCGCACTGTCGTCTGACGACTGAAGAAACGAACGAATCGGATAATCTTCATCGCCAAAGAGACAAAGGCGCAGTCCTCCGCGCGACGTGACCCGCAAGCGATTGCAATTATCGCAAAACGAAGGCGCGTAGGGCGCGATCATTCCGATCCGGCCCTCAAACGACGGATGCGCGTATTCGAACGCAGGCCCGCTGTCTTTCGTGCGCTCTCGCATCGACCATCCGTTTGCGATCAAAGACGCGCGAAGTTCAGAGGCACGCATGTGCTGACTTTCGAAGAACGAAGAGTTGTCGTGCGTCGGCATGAGTTCGATGAAGCGCACGGAGACCGGACGCGTTTTCACGAAGTCTTGAAACGCGAGAAGTTCTTCCGCGAATTTTTCTCGCATCAAAACGGCATTCAGTTTCACTTTCAGACCAAGAGAGAGCGCGGTATCGACGCCCAAGAGAACCGATGGAAGAACATCCTGACCTGTTCGTTCCGCAAATCGGGCGGGATCGAGAGAATCGGCGGAAACGTTCACCGATGAAAGGCCAGCGTCGGCAAATTCCGCGGCACGTGCGGCCAACGAGAATCCGTTCGTCGAAAGCGCGACGTGTTCGATGCCGTCGATCGATCGAATCGCGCGAATGATCGACACGAGGTCTCTTCGGAGAGTCGGCTCTCCGCCCGTCAGTCGAATTTTTCTCGTGCCCAAGCGAGCGAACGTTTGCACGAGGTTCGTGATTTCATCGAGGGATAAAAAGTTCGATGGACCGTTGGGTTTAAACCCGTTCGGCAAACAATACTGGCAACGAAAGTTGCAAGCGTCTGTCACTGACAAACGCAAGTAGGAGAATTTGCGGCCAAACGAATCCTGGAGCGACATAGGCCCGAAATCAGACAACGCGCGAGGCACAAAGTCTAATTTTATTCCCTACATGTTTGGTCAAAGTCTTGCGCCCCGAAAACCGCTCCAGTAGCGTCGAAGACCGTGAATCCGCGTTATTCTCGTCAAATTCAACTGCCTGGCATTGGTGC
>CAJYIL010000464.1 GCA_913774795.1 Pseudobdellovibrionaceae bacterium | reverse complement strand
ACTGGAGTTCAGACGTGTGCTCTTCCGATCTGCGACGTCGGTTCATACGTACAACCAAACGCTTCAAGAGGCGGGATTATTCCAAGTTTACGTCACGATGAAACCTGGCCAAGGCTATCAAAAGGCTGAACGCGCGGTGATGGGCGAGCTCTGGCGTCCGCGCAACATGCTGGTCTCGGATGCCGAACTCCAAAAGGCGAAGAACCAAGTCATGAAACAATACGTCGACGGTCTGAAGACCATCCACGGTCGTGCCGAGGCGCTTGCGCTCAATGAAACATTGTACGGCGATTACTCGATGCTTTTTAAAGATCTCGACCGTTACAACAAAGTCACCGCCGAGCAAGTTCGCGAGGTTGCCAAAAAATATCTCGCACCTGATCGCGCCACTCTTGTCGTCTTGAAACCAGGTACCGAGAAAACGGCGAAAGCCGGTCGCTCGCGCCGTGCCGGAGGTGGCCAATGAAAAAGCTTTTAGTCGTCGCTCTCGCTCTTTCGATCGTCGGTTGTTCGTCGGGCTCGAAACGCGCTGACGGAACAGTGGTTTCGGATTCGAAATCGGGCTACCGCCTTCGGGCCTTCGAAGAGAAAACGCTTGCGAACGGATTGCGTCTTCTGTTCATACCCGACAACACTCTGCCTTACGTCTCTTTCTCGATGCTCGTGCGTAGCGGCTCGGCTCTCGATCCGAAAGGCCAAGAGGGCTTAGCTTCGATGGTCGCGGAGCTTCTAAACAAGGGCACCGCAAAACGTTCGGCGACGCAGATCGCGGCCGATCTCGGAAATATCGGAGCTGAGTTCGATGCGAACGCGGCTTACGATTACTCGGTTGTTTCGGCTTCAGCGCTCTCGCCAAATGCCGATGCTCTCTTGGCGAATGTTCTTGAACTTGCGACATCGCCATCGTTCCCAGACGCCGAAATCGAACGCACGCGCAAACAAGCGCTCGCGCAAATCGCGCGTCTCCCGGATAACGCTGATTCGTTTGCCGATCTCGCCTTCGCCTCATACTTGTACGGCGATCATCCTTACGGAAGACCGTCAATCGGCACAGCCAAGTCGATTCGCGATCTGAAAAAGAAGAACATCATCCAGCAGTATTTGAAAACGTACCGCCCGAACAACACGATCCTGGCGGTCGTCGGTCAAATGACCCCGGAGTTCAAAGCAAAAGTCGAACAAGGCTTCGGTGCTTGGCAGAAGCGCGATCTACCGGCGATGACCGCACCTGCGACACCGAAGATCGAAGGTCTTTCGATTCGCGTGATCGATTATCCGTCGCTCACTCAATCGCAAATCCGCATCGGTGAGATGGGGATCAAGAGAAACGACCCGGATTTCCTGGCGCTTCGTGTAGGCAATACGATTCTCGGTGGCGCGTTCGCGTCACGTTTGAACGACCGCATCCGCAAAGATCTCGGTCTGACTTACGGAATCGGCTCAGGCTTCGATGCGAGAATGGAAGTCGGTCCGTTCGCGATCGAAACGTTCACGAAGAACGCGTCGGTCGGCCAGGCGGTGAAAGAGGCTCTCGCGGTGGTCGAGAAGTTTAAGACCGAAGGTGCGACGGCGGATGAAGTGACTCGCGTGAAGGGTTACCTGAAAGGGATCTTCCCGGCGGCGATCGAGACCCCGGAGAAGCTTGCGTTTAACCTGCTTCTTCTTCGTCACTACGGAATCCCGGATACCTATTTGACGAATTACTTGCGCGATATCGACGCGCTCTCGGTCGGTGAGATCAACCGCGCGATGGCGAAGGCTCTCGATACGAAGAACGTTCGGGTCTTGGTTTACTCGAAAGCGTCAGACGTCGTACCGCAGCTGGAGCCGATCGTCGGTGCCGGCAAAGTCGAAGTCTTGCCGGCCGTTCAGAAGTAGTTAGTTATTCAAAGAGAAGCGGGTTTTTTCTGCTTTAGGCGCCTCAAGTGGCGCCGATGGAACTGGCGTCGTCCTGTGCGGGGTCGCCAGTTTTACGTTCTGGCTCAGGAGGCCCTGGAGCATGCGTACTTCGGCTTCCATATCGACGACGAGTTGCGAAACTTTCTTCACGTCTTTTTTGAGGTCGTCGATTTTGAAGAACCAGCTCGCGGCTTCGCGGGCGGCAAAGATGAAGACGATCGCAAGAACAAG
Organism: Pseudobdellovibrionaceae bacterium; assembly: GCA_913774795.1. Taxonomy (GTDB): domain Bacteria; phylum Bdellovibrionota; class Bdellovibrionia; order Bdellovibrionales; family JAMPXM01; genus CAJYOV01. Next base: position 695 of record CAJYIL010000464.1, on the reverse strand, counting down.
ACCGATCACAACGAGCGCGGTCACGCTCAAATTCAATGAATCAAACATCGTGTAGGCATCGCTTAAAAGTTTAGGCCAAAGATTTAATTGGAGCGTCTGTGCGTTCATTCCCTCATCATGTGCCACGAGATCCGCGCGGAGAATAGAGGCGAGGTCCAAGACGTAAATTTGCCTTGGCCTTTCACCGAATTCCCACACGTCGCTTAACGCTTTTTCTTACCTTTTTTGAGAAGCATGTAGATCCCGAGGGCGGCGAGCACGACCGCCAGAGCTAAGACCGCCTTGGTCTTATCGCCCAAAGCGCCGCCGCCACCGCCGGCTTGACCTTCTTCCGGGAGGCCGCCTTCAGCGCCCGCAAAGTCCATCGGGCCCACCGACCCGAAAGGTCCATCTCCGCCACCGCCATTACGACCGTTCGGATTCTCCTTCGGCGCGATCACTCGCAAAGACCCGATCGCCTTTAAGAAGTCGGCCGAGTATTTCGAGTAAAAAAGTTGGTGGGCGGAGAAGGTGACCAGCACGGCGATCCGACCTTTTGTGGTCGCAAGGTAACGGGTCAGGTAGTTCGGGACTTCGGAGGATTTATGAAAGCCGTCGACCCAAGGCTGGTCGGCGATTTTCTTGTCGTCGACCGTTAAGATCTCGGAGGTGATGATCGTGCCGGTGCGGCTCGTGATCTGCTTGGGCGTCTTTAA
>CAJYIL010000463.1 GCA_913774795.1 Pseudobdellovibrionaceae bacterium | reverse complement strand
GTTTACGTCACGACGAACGATCTCACCGAAGACGGTTTGATGAAAGCGGCGCGCATGGCGGCGGCCTCTCGTAAAGGCACTTCAAACTCCAGCGTCGCCCCCTTCACATCGACAACTTACGATACTCTTCACGCTTACGGCACACGTCCGGCGGAGTACGATCGAGACAAGAAGTTTGCGTGGCTGAAAGCCATGGATAAAGCCGCGCGCGCAAGATCCTCGATGGTCGTTCAAGCCGAGCCAAAGCTTGTCGAGAAAACGCAAAAGATTCTCGTCGCTAACTCACTCGGTGTTTGGGCGGAGGACGAACGAAATTATGTGCGCGCTATTCTTTCGACGCTGCTCGAAGACAAAGGCGCAAAACAATCGTCGCACGACATTCGCGGGACTCTCGATACGACTCAGTATTTTGAGTCGATCGATTTCGAGTCGATGGCCAACGAAGCCGTCGATCGCGCCAAGCTCTTGATTCACGCCGATTACGCGCCTGCCGGCGAAATGCCAGTTGTCATCGATCAAGGCTTTGGCGGAGTGATCTTTCACGAAGCCTGTGGCCACGGTCTTGAAACGACGTCGATCGCTAAGAACGCATCGGTCTTTAACGACAAACTCGGGCAAAAAATCGCGCACGAGTGCGTAACGGCCGTCGATCACGGCATCATCAAGAATACGTGGGGCTCGCTCCACATCGACGACGAAGGCATGCCGACACAAAACACGACCCTCATCGAAAACGGCGTTTTGAAGAGCTACATCGTCGACCAAATGGGTGCCAAACAAACGGGTTTTGCCGCAACCGGTTCGGGCCGGCGTCAGAACTACAAATTCGCTCCTGCTTCGCGCATGCGAAACACCTTTATTGCCGCCGGAGAATCGAAGCTCGAAGATATGATTCGCGATATCGATTACGGTCTCTACGCGAAAAAGATGGGCGGAGGTTCGGTCTCGCCGGGCACGGGCGATTATAATTTCGGCGTGCAAGAAGCTTACATTATTCGTAACGGCAAAATCGAAAAGCCGATCAAAGGTGCCACCCTCATCGGTCGCGGAATCGAAACGCTCGGTCGCATCGTGGCGGTCGGCGATAACCTTTCTCTCGAAACGGGCATGTGCGGTTCGGTGAGCGGCAGCATTCCGACCACCGTCGGTCAGCCCGCAATTACAGTTGAGAAAATTTTGGTTGGAGGGCGTGCGTCGTGATTCAAGAAACCGATTTCGAAAAGCCGTTTGCCTCCATCGAAAAAGCGGCGCGCGCCGACGGCGCGGATGTCGAGATGCTCGTTGAACGCGCCGAAACATTCTCGGCCTCGTTCCAAAAAGGAAAACCTGAAAAGTTTGACGCCTCCGCCTCTCACTGTGCAGGTCTTCGCGTGATCGCAAATGGCTTCGAGGGCTATGCATTCTCCGAAAACTTATCCGAGGGCGCTCTTCTCGAGGCCTACCGTGAAGCTTTCAAAAACGCGCAGTTCACGGCACGCGCTGGTGACTCCACTCAAAAAGTCGAACTTTTCTCCGGTACAGCGAACGTGGGCGAAAACGAGAACCTTCGTAATGAATCGCTCGGCTCACTCGAAGTGCCCGAGAAACTTGAGCGCGCCCGCATTCTCGAAGAAGCGGCTTTGGCCGTCGATCCTCGGGTTTCATCGGTTCCTTACAATGGGTACAGCGAGGCCGAGTCTGAATTCCAAATCTTGAATTCTCGCGGCGTTCGCCGCCGTCAACGAAAGACATCGGTTTCGGGCTACTCGTATGTTCTCGCGAAAAAAGGCGAAGAGGGCCGCATGGCGGGTGAGAGTTTCTTCACGCGTCGCTCTGAGCTTTTTAATCCGAAAGAGGTGGCGCGCACAGCGGCCGAAAAAGCCGTCGCGAAGCTCGGCTCTGAATCGCCGGAGACCGGCATGTATCCCGTCGTTATCGATGCGCGAGTCGCTTCGTCATTCCTAGGCCTCATGCTCGATTCTTTCTCGGCAAAATCCGTCGAAGAAAAAACGTCGCTCTTCGCCGACAAGATGGGCCAACCCATCGCATCTTCGGTCATTTCGTTCACGGATGATCCGTTCTTAGCTGACGGCCCTGCCACGCGCAACTTCGACTCCGAAGGAGCGGCTTGCCAAGTCACGAAGCTGATCGATAAGGGCCGATTAAAGGCGTTTTTGACGAATTCTGTTCTATCGAAACGCTTGAACCTTCCTCATACGGCTTCGGCGATGCGCTCGGCGAAATCGCAGCTCGACGTCGGCGTTTCAAATCTGGTTGTCGCAACGGGCGATCAATCTCTGCAGCAGCTGCTCGCGAAATATCCGCGCGTGATTTACATCACCGATTTCACCGGTTATCACGCCGGCTATAACGATGGGTCGGGCGATTTTTCGCTCCAAAGCGAAGGCGAACTCTGGGAGAACGGCAAACGCGTGAAGCCCCTTGCGAACTTCGTCACGAGCGGGAATATCATGCAGGTGCTTCGTGACGTGGAGGCCGTAAGCTCACGTCGCCTCCACCCGAACAGCAGTGTGATCGCGCCCGATCTCCTGGTGCCGTCGCTTTCGATCGCGGGTCAGTCAAACTAGTTAGCGGCTCTCCCAGTGAACCGTCGAGCCTTCGATTCCCTTTTTGATCACGAGACGAGTCGTAATCTGGTCCCGGAGCTCAGGTACGTGCGAGATAATTCCGACGATGCGGCCGCCGGCCTGAAGATCAGCGAGCACGCGCATCGCTTGCTCGAGCGCCTCGGGATCCAGCGTGCCGAAGCCTTCATCGACAAAGACAGCGTCGAGACGCACTCCACCTAAATGGTTTTGCACAACATCTGCAAGACCGAGCGCTAAAGCGAGCGACGCGAGGAAACCCTCTCCGCCCGAAAGCGATGCGGTCGGGCGGGTGGTCCCCGAGAGAGAATCTTGAACGACCAGATCAAGGCCTGCATTCTTTCTTTTGTCGTCGACTTGCGTCGCCCGCCGGAGAGCGAATTGTCCTCGGCTCATCGTGTGAAGGCGACGCGAGGCTTGCTCGAGCACTTCGTCGAGACGTGAGCCCAGCACGAATCGTTGAAAGCCGACGCGCGAGAGATTCGGGGCGCGCCCGGCTGCCGCGTCGGAGAGTCGACCGATCACCCCATAACTTTTTTCAAGGCGACCAACGCGCTCCGAAAGATCAACGATTTTCGCTTCGCTCGTTTTGAGTGAGGCCAGTCGATCCTGCCGAGAAAGCGCTTGAGCGACTTGGGTCGTTCGCTGTCGATCTAAATCCTGAAATTCAGTTTGGAGGCGCTCGAGCATCTGTCGATCGACCGCTTCGGGCAGAAGTGACGATTCGATTTCTTTCAGGCGTGACGAGATCGTCGCCCACTCGGTATCGAAGTCGCGGCGTTGCTTTTCCAGCGCGCCGAGATCATCCGGGCGGAGTGCAGACGCGCGTGCGCCCTCGATGCTTTCAAAGCCGCTTTGAGCTAGAGCGCCCTCGCGTTCCGCTTCAGCTTTTTCGAGCTCAGTCGCTTTTGCCACCTGTTGCTGTGAGAGGGTTTCGATTCGTGAGCGCAGTTGGTGAGCGGCGGCATTCGCTTTCTCGAGCGACGCGCTGACTGACTTGGCATCAGCATCGAAACCTTCGATCTTCGCTTTGAGTTCGGTGCCCTCTTGGGTGATGCGCGCCAACTCGCGGTACTCGAGCGGGATTTGTTCTTCGAGATCGGTGATCGACTTTTCCGTTGAAGAGATGAGGGATCTGAACTCAATCGTTTTATCAGCCACATCTTTGAGCGCAGCCTCGTCGGCTGCGATCTTCGCTTCGGCGGTCGTCATGCGACGACGAGCCTCGACGAGATCTTGAACGGCTTTTTTAGCTTCAGCGTATTTGATCTCGAGTGGCTTCATCTGCAGCTGAAGCTTTTGATAAGAGGCCTGCGCCGACGCCAGGGTCGTCTCGCCGAGAGTCTGGTGCAAACGATCGTACTCAGTCAGCGCTCGGACTCGAGCGGCTTCGGCGATCGCCTGTTGCTCACGAAGCGATTCGAGAGCGGCTTCGGTTTTTTCAATTTCAGATTCGTCGATTGACTGTGCCGCATGCGCAGGGGCGGGGTGCTCGAGACTTCCGCACACCGGGCAAGCTTCGCCGTCTTGGAGTTCGGCCGCCAGGCGCGCGGCTTGCGAGCGATGGAAATCGAGCTTGAGTTTCGTGAGCGCCGTCGAAGCCCTCGCCACCGAGGCCTGCGCGGCTTCGGTTTTTTCGGTCTCGCTTTTCACCCGTTGATTGAGGACGGCTAGAGACTCCGCTTGTTTGATCAATGCAGCCGAGTCGAGAGTTTGCTTTTTCAAAAGTTCGATTTCGGCCGCGAAGCGACCTTGCAGAGAGGAGAGCTCGGTTAAATGCGCGATGTCTTTCTCGATCAGCGCTTTCGCATTCTTGGCGTCGACCGCAACCTGTGATCGAAATTTTTCGCGCTCATTTAACTCCGCGATCGAGTTTTGCTGAGTTTTCAGTTGATCGCGTTCGTTTAAGAGTTTCTTTGCCAGAGGATGAAGAGCGCGAAGGCGATCGATTTGCAGTTTCGAGGATTCGATCGCCGCGCGACGACTGTCGATCGCTTTTGAGGCTTCGATCGC
>CAJYIL010000462.1 GCA_913774795.1 Pseudobdellovibrionaceae bacterium | reverse complement strand
ACCCGATCGAGCTCATTCTCGTCGCATTCGTTTTCACGGTTTTAGCGCAAGGGTTTTCGCTTCTCTCAAGCTACATCGCGGTCAAAGAGGGTCTGATTCTTCAAAGGCGACTTTCGGATCGCCTGTATCGCAAGATGCTTTCGATTCGAACCGATTCGCTCGGATCAACGACGATCGGCGAGGTCGTTTCGATCTACGCGACCGACATTCCCGGCTCAACGGCCCTCATCGATCAAGTTCTTCCGATGCTCGCGGGAATCATCTTTCCGCTGGTCTTTGCGCCGATCGCAATCAAGTTCATCTGCGGAATTAGTCTGACGGCGACGATCAGCGTGATTGTCGCAATCGTCGCGGTGAATGTCGTGTTATCGACGAGACAGTCGAGATTTTTCTATCGTTTCAAGCAACTCGCGGCCGAGCGCACGGGAATCGTGAACGAATGGATTCAGAACATTCGCCTTTTGCGAATTCTCGGCTGGATCGAGGATTTCGAGAAACGCATTTTCGCCAAACGCATCGAAGAAACCGATAACCGCATTTCGATGGTGACCAACGGTCAATTCATGAACGCCTTCGGGAGTTCGATCAACTTCGTCATCAACCTCGTGGGTGCCGCAACCCTTGTTTTCGTGAGAAAAGAGCCGGTTTCTCCGGGAGAACTCTTCGCGCTCCTTTGGATCTTCGGTGTGTTTCTGCAAAAGCCGTTTCGGCAAATCCCGTGGTTTTTTACATTCACGCTCGATTCATTGAGTTCCATTCGACGAGTTGAGCGCTTCATGAATCGTCCGAGTGATCCGATCACCGTCAGCGAAACCATCGTCGATGACCGAGAACCCGAAGGAGCGCTCGCGCTTAAAGTACGGGGCCTCAACCTTCGCGCTGGCTCACGTCAGCTTCTGAACAACGTGAGTTTCGATATCAAAGCCGGTGAATTCGTCGCGATCGTTGGCGAAGTGGGCAGCGGAAAGTCGCTGCTTGTTCTGTCGCTGGCTGGCGAGACGGCCGCGACGTTTGAGACCTTCGAAATGTTAAGGGGCTCGAAGACGATCGACGCCTCAAAACTTCCGCTTGATGAGCGCCGGAGAAAGTTTGCCTACGTCGGCCAAGACGGATTCGTGATGAGCGCAAGCCTTCGCGAAAACGTGATGTTCAAGTACGGCGGTACCGCCGCTGACGACCAAGAAGTTCTTAACTCTCTTGCGCTCGCCCAGTTCCGGATCGACGGAGAACATCTTCAAAACGGCCTTGAAACCGAAATCGGCGAGCGAGGCGTGAATCTCTCGGGCGGGCAGAGACAACGCGTGGCGCTCGCGAGAGCGCATTTCTTGCGGCGTCCGGTCTTTCTTCTCGACGATTGCCTCTCGGCTGTCGACGTCGACACCGAAAGACGCCTCATCAGTGAACTCATCGACGGCGCCTGGGAAAACCGAACTCGTCTTCTTATCACGCACCGACTCTCGGTTCTTGAAAAAGTCGACCGCGTGATTTTCATCGAAGACGGCGCGATCGTCGCGAGCGGGCCGTTCGAAGACCTTCTTCAGACATCTCAAAAAGTTCGCGATTTCGTCGCGAGTGTCAGACGCGGAGATGCGCACGCTAAGCCGGCGGGGGAGAAGACCGAAGAGGCTCAGGTCGCAACCGAAGGTGCTGAATCGGTTGTCGCCGCTGTCACGGACTCAAGCGTTCAGGAGGTGCCCGATGGCCAGTCCTGAGAATGTGAAAACGCCTGCGGCGAAGACGACCGCGAACCCGCCGATTCCACGTTCGTTTCTCGATCAAGAAACGACGTTCAAAGGGCAGTATTCGAAAGAGGTCTTCGAAACGCTCAAGCTTGCGTACAAACCGTTTTTCATCAAATCGCTACTGTTGATCTTGCTCGGGTTCGTCGGCCGCGTGTTGCTCCTCTCAAATGCCAATGTGATTGGCTACTGGGTCGACTCGTTCTGTGATCCTGCGAAG
>CAJYIL010000461.1 GCA_913774795.1 Pseudobdellovibrionaceae bacterium | reverse complement strand
CTGCTTTTTCGAACGCGGCCAAAGCCTTCGTCGGATTCTCGAGGATGTTGAAATACGCAATACCGAGGTTGCGCCAAACGATCGAGAACGAAGGATCACGCTTCGCGCTCATCTCCCAGAGTCGAACGCCGTCTTCGAAGCGATCTTTGTCGTAATAGAGGTTTCCGAGATAGTACGGCGCTTTTGCATCTTTCGGGTTGGCGACCAAGGCCTCTTCAAGAATCGCGATTTCTTCTAAGCGGGACGGGAAGCAGTAATCGCTCGACGCTTTGGCAGCGGCTTGCAAATACGAAGTCGATTTCTCACCAAGCTTCTTTGCGATCCAGGCCGCGTAGTACTGAATCAGTGGTGCGGTGCCCGAAAGGTCTTCGGCCTTCAACGAGAGCACGACCTTTTGAGCGTCTTTGTAGAATCCCGCACGTATGAAATCGAGCGCGATGTCGAGACCGACTTGCGAATCGCCGGTGAGTCGCTCGCCCGAGAGATATTTCGCCCACCAATCGAGGGCGTCGAGACGAAGGGTTTCGGCAAGAACCTGAGACGCTTCCTGCGTGCGACCGAGTTTGCGTAAAGCCAGAGCTTTCAGATTTCGCGCGCGCAAGTTGTCGGTGTTCAGGCGAAGACTGCGGTCAAGATGATCGAGCGCTTTCGTCCACTCCGCATTTTTGCAGTCGATCTCGGCGAGCGCGTGGAAACCAGCGCTTTGCCAAGCCTGATTCCAGGTCGCTTTGTAGAACGCGTCGTACGCGGCTGCGTCGTCGTTCAAGAAACGGAGAGTGAGCCCAAGGTTGTAATACGCCTCTCCGTCATACGGATTCGGATTGCGCTTCGTGAGACGCTCGATCGCCGCTTCGAAGTACGACTTCGCTTTCGCGAATTCACCACGGCGCAAAGCGATGAGTCCCATTCCGTTATTGCACCGGCTATCGCCCGCGTCTCGGCGAAGAGCCTCGAGCCAGTAGGCTTCAGGCTTACGAGTGGCGTGACGATACTGCGAGAGGTGAAGGCCTGTGAGATAGAGTTCGTCACTCGACGCGATCTCTTTCGGGAGAAGCGGTTCTGTTGCCGGCTTCGGCATTTCCGCTTCGACAACAGCGCGAGGCGCATAACGGAGAACCGTTTCTCCGCTCGAAGAAACCAGACGAAGTTCATCTGGCGTCGATTTCATTTTCAAAGTGGCGGTGAACGCGCGATCCGGTGCAAGTGTCTCCGTCCAGGACTTCACGACTTTGCCGGCTCGCAAGAGTTCAATGCGGGCGTTCTTCATGCGCTCGGTCACCGAGACGCCGATGCGAACCTGAGGTGACGTCTGAAACGAAAGTGCTGCGCGAGTCGAAGCCGCTTGAGCGGCACCGATATCGCGGATCGGGTACCAGAACTGACTCCACGTTTTCGTCTCGCCCGGTTGCAAGAACGAGAAGTCGGGCTGGTTATCGGTGTACACGCCCGCCATGAGCTCGATGTAAGGACCATCGGCGTCAGTGAGGTTGCGATCCCACGCGTAGCCGAACTCGTGGTTGCCCCATGTCCATTGATTCTTACCCGGAGAAATGTGGT
>CAJYIL010000460.1 GCA_913774795.1 Pseudobdellovibrionaceae bacterium | reverse complement strand
CGCTAGTGAAGGTGGATGGCGATGCCGACCGTATCGTGAGCATTCAGCAGGTCGATTACGTCGGCAAAGTTTATAACGTTCAACCGACTTCGAAAGAACGAAACGAAAACATCGTGATCGCTCAAGGCTACTTGAGCGGATCGGTCTACTACCAAAACGAAGGCGTCGGCGAATTGAACCGTACGGCTCTTCGCGCAGGTCACATCATTCCAACTAGTCTCGTGAAGTGAGTTTGAAATGAAAGCGCTCCTTCCACTCTCTCTCTGGGTTTTCCTCCTGACCGCGTGCCAACAGCCTGTCGATGCGAATGCAGATCAGACTGCAGCTGCTCCTAAGTTTGTTTGCTCAACCTCAGGCGGCGGGCTCGGTTGCGTGGCAGAAGCTTGCGCTCAAGCCGGCGGCTCGTTTTCGAATGAATTAAAATCTTGCTCCTGCGGAACCCGCGCGAACTTCACTTTCGAAGGTGAAGTTCCGCGGTGCTCACCTAAGCGCCTTGATAACAGCTGCCTCACGCAGATGAATGGTTTTCAGAAGGCCTCGGGCGCCGGGACTTGCGATGCGTTTTCAACAAATCTCTCGCCGGATGAAACTCCGCGCACGTTACTTCTCTCCTTTGCAAAATCATCTGATCGACAGACGTTTGCAAAGTGGGCCGACAAAAGTTTCTGGTCTGAGTTTAGCTATCAGTTCTGGAACTTGCCTTTTCCACAGGGTGATTTTTTGGCGATCGGCGGAATTATCAACGATCGCCTCATTGTCGACGGCTTACTTAAGCCATTCAATATGCCGGATGAGTCGGTCGACTATTACCTCAACATTCCGAGCCCGAAGTACTTTGTCTCTGCTCGCGAAGCGATTGCTTATCTCTCGGGTCGCACTGAGAAACCGAAGACTTCAGTTTTTCCTGTAGGTCATCCGCTCATCGACGAATTGCTCGCGGCCTACAAAGAAGCGTCTTCCGATCTCTCTTACACGATTGACTCACGATATGCGAAAGGCTGCCTGCGGTCGTGCGTGGCCAGGAGCGAGAAGGTCTCGATCGG
>CAJYIL010000459.1 GCA_913774795.1 Pseudobdellovibrionaceae bacterium | reverse complement strand
GTGACCGTCGAAAACGGGGGCGGCGCGTTCGTTCTCGTTTACATCGTGATGGCTCTGGCCATCGGCCTTCCGCTTTTGATCGGCGAGTTGATGCTCGGTAAGATTTCGCGGCGTTCGGTCATCTCGGCGACCTATCGACTCGGGAAAGACGATGAGATCGCGCGCGAGATGCGAAGCAAGCGGGGCGGCGGGATTTGGATGTGGACGGCCCGTCTCGCAGTCGTGTCGTGCCTTTTAATCTTAAGCTATTACGCGGTCATCAGTGGTTGGGTTCTTCACTTCTTGATGCAGTTTTTCGTCTCGCAACTGAAGACCGGTGCGTTTGATGTCGAGAAGTCGTTGAGCGTCCTCCGGGAGCACGGCGGTCTGCAAATGGCGTTGATGAGCGTGCATCTTCTAATCGCACTTGTGATCGTTGGGAAGGGCGTGCAAGAGGGGATCGAGAAGTGGGTGTCGTATTCGATGCCGGTCTTCGTGCTTCTCCTTTTTATCCTTGTGATGAAATCGTTGAGTCTTTCCAGCGCAACCGATGCTTTAAGATTCATGTTCTATCCTGACTTCACGAAGCTCACGCTCTTCTCGCCGCTCGATGCGATCGGGCACGTGATGTTTACGCTTTCGATCGGATTCGGGACGATGGTGACGTTCGGGAGCTATCTCAACGACACGACAAAGATCCCGGCCGCAGGCTTCCGGATCACCGCGATGGATACGGTGATTTCTCTTTTCGCGGGTCTTTTGATTTTCCCTCTTCTCATTGGTGCGACCTTCACGACGACAGGCCCGGAGCTTTTGTTCCAAACGCTTCCGAGACTGCTCGTCGACATTGATTCAGGCTTCATCTTCGGGATGGCCTTTTTCATCTGTCTGTACCTCGCAGCGCTCGGCGCATCGATTGGGCTTCTGGAATCGGTGGTCGCGAACCTCCTCGATTTTACGAGGCTCTCGCGCGCGCAAGCTGCGTGGGCCACGGGCGCGTTCGCGTGTTTGCTCGGTGTTATGCCGGCGCTTTCGACCTCGGTTTTTCATAGCGTAAACATCCGGGGGCACGGGCTGCTCGAAGTTCTCGATAGCCTTCTCATCAACGGGCTTCTTCCGATCTCGGCTCTTGGCGTCTCCTTGATGATGATGAGACGAATGAAGCGCGAGCGACTCCAAGACGAATTCTTGAATGACGACTCCGAGGCGACCGAAGTTCTTTACTCCCACTGGCTTTTTGCAATGAAGTGGGTTGCGCCGACGGGCATCATCGTGAGTCTCGCACTCGCTTTCTGGGGTTTGTTGCGCATTCTCTGAGGGAGTTCCTGGTATGTCGGTTTCAATTCGCGAACTGAATCCGCTGGATGAATCTGCTTTCTTAAAAGGTGCCGCTGAATGGCCGCCCGAAGATTTGACGTGGTTTACGTTTGACTGGAAGCCCGGCACCGACTTCACAGAACATCTCGAGCGACTCCGCAAAAACAAACTGGGTCTCGATCTACCTCAGGGCTTCGTTCCGAGCACGATGTTGTATGCTTTCAACGACGCGGGCGAGATCGTGGGCCGTGTCTCGATCCGTCATGAGCTCAACGCGCATCTTCGTGAGCGAGGCGGGCACATCGGTTATTCGGTCGCCGAGCGCTTTCGCCGTCGCGGCTACGGCGCGGCTCTCATGCGCGCGGGCCTCGATTACTGCCGCAACACGCTTGGCTTAAGCGAAGTGCTCGTCACGTGCGCTGACTCGAATACGGCCTCCTGGAAAATCATCGAAAGCGCGGGCGGTGTTCTGCGCGATAAGGTGATGAACGACGGGGAGCTGGCGCGGCAGTACACGCTCGATCTTCGATAATCTGTCTGCACTCTCGACCCAATCGTCTCAAAGAGAGACTTGCGCCTAAATATGTAAAGGCGAATCCTTTGCGCTCCGATAATGAGACATGCCCTTTTGTCTCGTTCGGAGAGCGTCGTCATGAGAATCGTCATCTTTGCATTGCTCTTCGTTCTGGGCTTTTCGGTCGCGCAAGCGGCGCCGAAGAAACCGGAGTCATGGGACGTCACCGCTCTTTCTGAACAGACATTCCTGTTCGAGAAGAAAAAGGTCACGGTCCTTGTCGACGTCGACTTTGTTCCTGACCAAGAAGAGCAAGTCGCCAAGTTTATCCGCTCAAGTGATTTCGCAAAAGCGATGAAGCTTCTCCGAAACTCTGATGACCTCGGACTCGAAGGCGAACCCATCACGGTCAACGCGACCCGAAAGCAATATGGATCGACCATCGTTGGCGTCACCGAAACGCTTTATAAGCAGGGTGATTACGACGCCGTTCTGACCGAACACTGGTGGGTCAAAAATCATCTCACGTTCCACGTCTCCGTCCTTTCGCGCGGAAAATTCGCGCAGTCGAACGAACAGCAAGAATTGATTTTTGAACCCTTCGCGCAAGACTTAGGATTGATCGAAGGAAAAACGGCAGTTTTCAACTTCCTTATCCCGAGAGCTCACGCGGATGAACTGAGAACGAGTCGCGGTCGCACGACACCTCGTTCGCCGCAAGCGCCTCAATCGCAAGCCTCGGGCGCGATCGATTGCCAACGGGATGCTGCCTCTCTTGGTGTCGATCCGTCTAAAGCGAGACGGGGCCCGCCGGTTCTCTCGCCGACCTTCACCTCTACGACCTGTAAAGACGGTTTGAAACGAATCTGGGACGAAACGAAGAAAAGCATTTTCGACCTTGGCAACGATTTCAAAAATCGATCGGCGCGTTTGCGTCGACAACTCGGCTGCACGGGATTTCCTCCGCCACCTCGGTACGAATCCGCGAAACGAAGTGAATCGTACTACCAGATGTTCTCACGCTGGGGACGAAACGTAAAAACGGCCGTCGGGCAAGCGGGCCTCCAGCAGATGGCGGCACAATGTGAAGAGTCGGCCGCAAACGGAGCGCTGGCCCAAATGGCTGGCAATGCCGTCGTGGGAACAGTTCGCGGTCTGGTCTCGCTTGCGCAGCTCACTCAACAACTTCAGTATGAGCTCACGATTGGACAGGTTAAACGAACCGCGAGCCTCATCAAGTACGGCAAACTTGCCGACGATGACCCTCTGAAAACGATGGGTGAGATGATCTCAAGCCAGTGGTCGGGATTCAAATGTTTGAGTGGCGCGGAGCAGGCCGCAAAAATCTGTAAAGTCGGCGGAGAAGTTTCGATCGCCGTCGCTTCGATGGCGGTCGGCGCCGGAATGACGGCCGCCGCGCGCTTAGCGCGAATCGCGAGCATTGTCGGCCGCGCCGTCGAGACAGAGCAATTAGCTGCGAAGGCCGCGCTAGCGGCGAAAGTGGCCCGTGCCGAAAAAGATGCCGCCGCAGCGGCGCGCGCGGCCCAAGTCGCCCAAACCGCCAATCGTGAACGAGAGGTCGCCGCGAATGCTGTTCGAGCGGCGAACCTGAATCCGGCCGAGCGGGCTCGGGCGGCGTCGCGCATTTTAGAACGCTCGCTGTCGACGAACGAACGAAACGCGGTTCAACGCGCGCATCTTTTTGGTAAACCGGGGCCTGACGGCAAGTACTCAGTCAGCGACTTGCGAGAAAAAGTTCGCATCATGACCGATGCAGGTCTCTCGCGTGACGAAGCGAAAAGGCTGATTCGCACGGGAGCAACCGGCGCCGACCCAGCCGTGACGGCAGCCGCTTTGAGCGCGGCCACGACCTCGCGGACCGACATGCAGCCGCTGACGCCCGGAGCGTCAGTGGCCGAAACAACGATCGATACGATCGGGAATGCCGGTAAACCGGCGGCGTACTTCCGCGAACAAGCGGAGTACTATGAGAAAACATGGGCGAATGATCTCTCCGCAATCAATGATCCAGCGAAAACTCGTTTGGATCTTATGACCGCGGGCGTACCGGAGAAAGCCGCTGATGTTTCGCGAATGCTTATGCGTTCGATTTCACCCGAGGACATCGCAAGCACGGAGTTCGTTACAGGTTCGGCGGGCGGGCGTTACACACAGCTGATGCGCTACGCCTCTTTTGGTGGATCGTCGACTTCAAGCGATGCCGGTTCGATGATGGCGAGAGTCCTCCGTGAACTGCCGGCCGGTAAGCGCGAGGAATTTTTGAACAGCCTCAATTCTCAGTTTACCGCGCAAAACCGGGTCTTGCGAGGCGAGCGCACCGCAGACGCATCTCAACGAATGGGTCGCTCGTATCCGCAAATCATGGAGCGCGCGTATCGCGAGACTGTCGACAATGCGATGGGCTTTAAATCGTCGACGTCGCCGGAAGCTCGCGTTTTTTACGCTCGTTTAGATAACCCTTCTCAGCAGCGCGAAGCGGTTGCGGAACTGATGGCTCGTCCGCAAATGGCGGGTCTCAGTCGCGAGGAATTTATGGATCTCCGTGCCAACGCAGCGGCGGGGCTTGCCCGCTCTCAGGAACTCTCGGCAGCCGAGAAGAAAGCGGCCGAAGCAGCACGCGTGGTGAAACCTGCACCTCAGGCCCAGCGTTCATACACGGCGGCCTCGACACCACGACCTGCAATCCCAACTCCGAAACCCGTCGTTTCGGCTCAGCCGGTCAAGCCCGCACCGAATGTCGCTGAACCTGCTCGACCGCCGACCACGCGAATAATTCCTGATCGCAATCCAGCGATCGCCGATCGAACTCCGTTAGCCGAACGAAACCTTCAAAACGGGAGTTACAGTCGGGCTTTCATTTCAAGCTTTACGTCCGACGGAGATGTGGCGGTCGGAATGGCGCGCGAAACCGCGCGAAGTCGCGACGTGGGTCGCATTACGCAATTCGTGTCGGACTTACGCGGATTTGTGCCGAAGCCTGAAGCTAAAGCGCAGCGTGCGCAGCTCTTGAGAGTCGTTCAAGAATTTAGACAAGGCGACGCGTACAAACTTATGCCCAACGGCTACGTCACCGAATTTGAAAGACTCGAGCGAAACCTTCGCGAGGGCTACTAGCGAATCGAATGACCCAAGCGCGACCAACGCATCGTGCGTGGATCGCACGCAAAGCCGACGACGGGCAAAGGATCTTCGCACGTCATCCACACGAACATTGCGCGGCCCAAGATATTGTCGACCGGAACAAAGCCCCAAAAGCGCGAGTCGGCGGAATTGTCGCGGTGATCGCCCATCACGAACAACGAATCAGCGGGCACCGTAAACTCACCCGCATCGGGTGAGTTTTCATTATGAATCAAAAGAATTGAGTGCGGGTGATCGCCGAGGCGCTCGGTGAAATGATCGTGACCGTCTTTGTTGCCTTCGAGATCGCGGTCGGTCATCCAGCTCCAATTTTCTTCATTGCCCGGGCCACTTGCGTCGATGTGCTCGCCGTTGATGTAGAGTTCTCGTCCGTCGTACTTAATCTTATCTCCGGCCACACCAATGATGCGCTTGATGAGAAACGTGCCTTCTTCTTTTGGGTGTTTGAAAACGATGATCTCGCCGCGAGATGGAGTTGCGAAACGAGCGAGCCACGCTTTCGAGAACGGAATGCGAAGGCCGTAGACGAGTTTGTTAACGAAGATGTGATCGTGAAGAAGAAGGGTCGGGAGCATCGAGCCTGACGGAATCACGTAGGCTTCGGCGAGGCCCCAGCGAATCGTGAGCGCTAAACCAATCGCGAAAGCGTAAGAGCGAAACGTTTCTCCCTTCGTCGGAGGACGTTCGGGGTTCGCGGAGCGGCGGCGGAACGGCGATTTAATCAACGATGCGAATGGATTTGCCATAGGCGCCCATGATTGCAGCGCCTCTGGCTCAGGTCAAATCACTTGTGCTGCGGAGGAACACTCGAGGCGCCGCAGGTAAAGCCAATGAGGCCGAGGTCTTTGCGTGTCACCTGGATGATCAAGCGACCGTGCTCGTTGCGTGTGCTCGAGATCTTGACGGCTTCGCCTTTGGTGTCCTTGCCGTTGAAAGCCACGAGACCTTCATCGCTCACACGGAGATCCGTCACTGTCGATGCGGGCACTTCCGTGAGGGTGCGAACGAGTTTTGTGATCTTCAAAGGGCCCGCAAGTTTTCCGTCGGCGATCTCGGGAACCATCAAGATGATGCCGCGAGACGGGTTGGCGCAGCTCTGCGCTTTGATCGTGGGAGCGGCAAAAGCCGAAACAGAAGAGAGCG
Organism: Pseudobdellovibrionaceae bacterium; assembly: GCA_913774795.1. Lineage (GTDB taxonomy): Bacteria > Bdellovibrionota > Bdellovibrionia > Bdellovibrionales > JAMPXM01 > CAJYOV01. The sequence continues at coordinate 11,957 of CAJYIL010000459.1, read as the reverse complement.
TCAAAAGGGTCGCAAGAATCGCTTTCATAAAATCCTCTTCGTAGATGAGAAGGGGATTTTGCCCGCTTGGCGGGAGCCTCGCAAGGCACCCGGTAAAAGCCTCAAAGTCCAGAGACGAAAAGGGGCTTAGAAATTGATCCCGATGATGCCCATCGCAAGCCAGCTGTCACCGGCTGGAGAAACGCCGGTTTTGACGCCGAGTTCGTCTTCGATCACGCGGGCTTCGTCGGCAAAGCTAATGAGCTGGTAGAGGCCTTGAAAGCCTAAATACATTTTGTTTCGCATCATCGGAATCTCGATGCCGGCGCCGATATCGAAACCGAAAGCAGAGTCTTTCGATGATTCGGTGACGCCACTTAACGTTTGCGTGCGGTAGATTTGCGAGAAACCGCCGACGATGTACGGATTCAAATCCGCAAGACCGCGCGTCACGTTTTGCGTGTTGAAGTAGTACTTCAAAAGGAGCGAGAGATCGCTGATCGAAATTGTTCCTTGAATCGGCTGAAAGCCGTTTCCTTTCACGACGAGTGTGTGATCGCTCGTCAAGTAGCCGAGCTGGATCGCGAAACGAAGATCGAAAAAGTAAGAGAGGAAAAGGCCGAAGGTGCCGTTTCCGGTGTAGATGCTGCTTAAATTTTGTGTCCAGCCGCGGTAGCCACCGATGAAGCCGAGCGTGAGAAGGCGGCCATTTCGGAAGAAGTTGATGTCTTCTTCTTCGTCCATGCCTTCTTCGAATTCGGAGTAATCGGCAAACGGATCATACGCGTCATCCGTATCGTTTTGAGACACAAGAACGCCCGGAGGCACTTGGAGCTTTGACTCGGTCGCCGTTAAGAGCGCCGGCTCGTGAAGCCACTCGCGTGCGTGAGCCGCATTTGGCAGCACGAGAATCGCTGCTGCTACCAAAGGAGCACACCAGAGCCATTGGCCGCGCGTCGTCGAATTCATCCGGAAAACCCCCAAGGTCAATGCTCTTAAGCGTAACCTTATGTCATTTAAGAGAGCAACTCCGGAGCCAATCGGCGAGCAAATGCTTGAGCCTCAAAGAATTGTGATGGCCACTCGTCCAAAGACTAGACATTTCCCGAGGATTCCATGTTGAATGCACTCACGTGCAGACCAAACTCGATTACAAATCGTCTGGTGTAGATGTCGAAGCGGGCGATGCCCTCGTCGACTGGTTGAAAGAATCGCGCACGCCCATGCCTCACGCCGATCGGTTGGTGAGCGGCATCGGTGGCTTCGCGGCGCTGTTCCGCATCGGTTTTCCCGAGATGAAAAAGCCGTGCCTCGTGTCCTCGACCGACGGAGTCGGTACGAAGATTAAACTCGCAGCGCAATTCAAAATGTACGAAGGCGTCGGCCAAGATCTCGTCGCGATGTGCATGAACGATCTCGTCTGCGTTGGTGCTCAGCCGCTGTTCTTCCTCGATTATTATGCGACCGGTCGCCTTCAGCTTGAAGCTGCGAAAGAATTTTTAGGCGGAGTCAGACGAGCGTGCATCGAAAGCGGCGCGGCCTTGATCGGCGGAGAAACCGCTGAGATGCCGGGCGTCTATCATGGCGACGACTTCGATGCCGCCGGATTTTCGGTCGGCATCGTCGACGAAGAAAAAGCTCTCGGCGCTCACCGCGTTTCGGTCGGGGACCGGGTGATCGGCGTTTCATCGTCGGGTTTTCACTCAAACGGTTACTCGCTTCTCCGGCGCGTCTTCGAAGACGAGATCGCCAATGATGATCTCGAAACGGTGAAACGTTTAATGACGCCTACTCATCTCTACGCGGGTGTCGTTCTCGAACTTTTCAAAAATGGTTTGCTCCATGCGTGCGCGAATATTACGGGCGGAGGAATGGAGAACATTCCGCGCGTACTTCCAAAAGGCACGTGCTTGCCGCTTCTTGATTGGGCGTGGCCCGAAGATTTCGGCACGGTTCAAGACCGCGCAGGTCTCTCGCGCGAAGAAATGCTCCGCACATTGAACTGCGGAATCGGCTTAGCGCTCGTGGTGCCGCCGTCTGCGGTGAACGCCGTTGAAGAGGCGATCGTGCGTCACGGGTACCGTGCGATTCCTTTAGGGACGATCGCGGCCGGGTCCTCACCGGGTGCTGAACCCGAGGTGCGCTACTAATGCGCCAAAGGGTTTGGGCCGTCTTGATCTCAGGTCGCGGTTCCAACCTCTCGGCGCTTCTCGATTATCCTGATGAGATTTCGATTTCGATCGTCGTGTCTTCAAAGCCCGGCGTTGACGGTCTTGCGAAAGCGCGTCGAGCGGGTATCCCCACACTCATTCTTGATCGACGCATCGATTGGTCGGCGCTGACCGTGACATTGCGGTCTCGCGGAGTGACGCACATTTGCCTCGCTGGCTTCATGCGCATCGTGCCTCCGGCCTTCGTGGCGGAGTGGCGCGGTCAGATCGTGAATCTTCACCCTTCGCTGCTTCCGAAGTATCCAGGGCTTGAGTCGATCAGAGTCGCGTTCGAGGCGGATGATGATTTGGGCGTCACCGTGCACGAAGTCGACGAAGGCGTCGATACGGGACGAGCACTTTTGCAGAAGACAAGCTTGAAGAAGCCGCGCGCCGCTGGCTATTCTTTGGCTCTCGCAGAATTTACCGTCCACGTCACCGAACAGCGTTGTCTTACGCGCGTGGTGCGAGCGCTTTCAAGTGGAGGATCCTCTCGATGAACACTTACGATCTCGTGGTCGTTTCGGCTTTCGGTCGCGGGCATTGGCTGGCGACCGAGTTTGCGTCTCGGGGTTGGCGCGTTGAGCTTCTCGATGTCACGCCGTCTCTTGGTGATTACGACCCGCGCGATGTTGAAGGACCATTTGGTCTCCTAGAAGCCTCGGATCTTCATCCGTCTCAACGCGCTCGTCTGGTCGACGAAGGTGAGTTCGTGCAAGTGGCGGGCGGATTCACGATGTGGCTCCCGGAAGGCCCTCTCGAATTCCGTTCGGAGCTCACACCATTCCTTTTGCGAGCGCGCGACATTCCGTCAGAAGTCGAAACCTATTTGCGACAGCCTTCGTTTGAAACAAAAGAGGCGCTGAGCGAACGTCGCTCGCTTCGCAAACTTCAATATTCTCACTCGTGGCTTGCGCAGTTTGCGCACTCGTTTGCCTCGGCCGCGCACTACGAAAATTACGTCGCTCTTGATTCCGACGCTGTGACTTCGATGTTTACTCCGTACGGGCTTCGGCAACTCTCTGCCGCGGGTCTCGCGAAGGGTGCGCAGATCATGCAAACGGCGGGCGTCACCGTCGTACCAAACGCGCGTCTTCGCACGTTCGCGTTCGACGGCAAAATAGCCGCGTCGATCGAAACTGAAGACGGTATCATTCACCAGGCGCGCGCATTCGTTTGGTGTGCGTCTTACGAAGAAACTAAAACTCTGTCAGATTCGTTGTTGCGGGCTTTGTTCCCTGCAAACTGGCCCGAAGCTCCGTGGGCGTGGCAGCGCTTGTCGTTCACGGTTTCTGACCCAGCCTTTTTGTCGATGATTCCGCTTTCAAGCGTCGTGATTCAAGATGTTGATCTCGCCTGGACACGCGCGAACATGATCGTCCTGCGCCGCCGCGAAGGCGAAGCGAGATTCGACGCGTGGGTGAAGATCCCGACGTGGATGAGACGTGAGAAGCCGGCCTACGAACAAGTCTTGAACGAAGTTCGCACAACTCTCGAGTCTCGATTCCCGGGAGTACGCCTGGAAGAAATCGAGCAAGACATGACGCCGCTCATCTGGCCAATTTGGTCGGGGGATGAATTCGATGTCATTCAAGGGTCGGCGGCTCCTCGTAAAGGACCAAATGTGTTCTTCGATTCGCCCGGGGTCTGGCGTTCGCTCGACTGGATGGGCCGATTTCGCCACGAGAACATGATCGTTGTGCGCTTAGAAAAATTGAAAACGCAGTGGGATGCGGCCGCGCGAAAAGCCGAACTTGCGGCCTCAAGACAAAGGCCAGGAAAAGGATCAGTGTCGTGATTGAACGTTACACGCGGCCCGAGATGGGCGCGGTTTGGACTCTCGAAAATCGCTTCCAGAAAATGCTCGACGTCGAGATCGCCGTCGCTGAGACGCAAGCCGAACTCGGAATTATCCCTCGCGAGGCGGCCGCGAAGATTCGCGCGAAGTCCGCATTCGACGTCGCACGCATCAACGAAATTGAGAAGACCACTCGCCACGACGTGATCGCCTTCGTTTCGAACGTCGCTGAAAACGTCGGTTCCCAAGGGCGCTATCTTCACTTCGGACTGACTTCATCAGACGTCATCGATACTGCGATGTCGCTGATGGTTCGCGATGCGGGCCGCTTGCTTCTGAAAACTCTGACGGCGCTTGAGACCGCTCTGCGAAAACGCTCGGTTGAATTCGCTGATGTTTTGTCGGCGGGCCGCACGCACGGGATGCATGCGGAGCCAACCTCTTTCGGAATGAAGCTCGCGGGCTTTTGGTCTGAGACGGCTCGCAATCGTGAGCGCCTCGTTCGCGCGCTCGCCCAAATGGAAATCGGAAAACTCTCCGGGGCTGTCGGCACCTACTCGACGCAAACCCATCTGGTCGAAGAGGGTGTTTGCCAGCGATTGAAACTTCAACCGGAGCGTCTCGCGACCCAAGTCATTCCGCGCGATCGTCACGCCGAGATTCTTTGGGCCCTCTCGATGATCGGCGCAGGCCTTGAGCGTCTCGCGGTCGAGATGCGTCACTTGCAGCGAACCGAAGTCGGCGAAGTCGTCGAAGGTTTTTCGAAAGGTCAAAAGGGCTCCTCGGCGATGCCGCATAAGAAAAATCCGATCTCGTCGGAGAACGTGACGGGCGCCGCGCGCATGCTACGTGCTTACGCGGGTGCGGCGATGGAAGACATCGCACTCTGGCATGAGCGCGACATTTCGCACTCGTCGGTTGAGCGCGTGATCTTCCCGGATGCTTTCATTCTTTGCGATTACGCCACCGACCGCATGGTGAAGTTGATCGAAGGCCTTGAAATCAATCGCGAGCGCATGCGGGCGAACATGGATCTTTCGCAAGGTCAGCTGTTCTCATCGCATCTACTTCTTGCTCTGGTCGAAAAAGGTCTCTCGCGCGAAGACGCGTACGCGCACGTGCAGCGCCTCTCGCACCGGATGAAGCCCGGCTCGCAACTTCGGGACGAGGCACTTCGTGATAAAGAGGTTGGCCTTCTTCTGACCGAAGAAGAAGTCGACGATATCTTCGAAGGTTCGCGCCACCGTGAGGCCATTCATTCGGCGCTCGAACGCGCTGGAGTGATCGCGCCTTCGGCCGCACGAATCGCGAAGTCGCTTCCGAAATCTGTCAGTGGAACTCAGAAGCGCGGGCCGCAAACGACACGTCGTAAAGCCACCCAGAAAGCGAAGTGAAGATGGAATACTCACGAGGCAAACTGATTTACGAAGGAAAAGCGAAACGACTGTTCGAAGTCGATGGACATCCGGAGTGGATTCTCCAGGAGTTCAAAGATTCGCTCACGGCTTTCAACGCTTTAAAAAAGGGCTCTTTCGAAAACAAGGGTGCGCTGAACCGTGACATCACTTCGATGGTTTTCAAGTTTCTTGAAAAACGCGGAATCCCTTCGCACCGGGTGGCCGATATCGGAACGAACGAAATGGTCACCGAGAAATTAAACATGCTGAAAGTCGAAGTCGTTGTGAGAAACGTTCTCGCTGGCTCGACCGCAAAGAAATTCGGAATCGAAGAAGGCACTCCGCTCGAAAAGCCGCTCGTCGAATTTTACTACAAAGACGATGCGCTCGCAGATCCTTTCATCTCAGACGACCAAGCGCTGATGATGAAAGTTTGCCGCTCGCAAAGTGAACTCGACGAATTGAAATCGGTTGCGTTGAAAGTGAACGAAGGTCTGATGACCTTCTTCGGAGACGCCGGGCTTCGTTTGATCGATTTTAAAATCGAGCTCGGTCGCAACGCGAACGGCACCGTCGTTCTCGCCGACGAAATCACGCCAGATAGCTGCCGCCTCTGGGACAAAAAGACGGGCGAGAAGATGGATAAGGACCGCTTCCGTCGTGATCTCGGAAATGTCGCCGAGAGCTACCAAGAGGTCGCCGAACGTTTGAAACAAAGTTTTCTAAAATCACAGTCCCAAACATTGGCTCAATCTCAGGAGATCAAGTCATGAAGATCGGTGTGAAAGTGATGCCTCGCCAAGAGGTGCTCGATACCCAAGGCCGTGCTGTCGAGAACACGTTGAGACAAAACGGCAAGCAGCTCAACGCCTGCCAAGTCGGTCGTTACGTTGTGCTTGATCTTCCTGGTAACGACGAAGCAGCGGCGATGGCGTCGGCCAAAGAGATGGCGGAGTTTGTGTTGCATAATCCTTTGATCGAAACTTATCAGCTGGAAAAGCTATGAGCGTCGGTGTTTTAAGATTTCCCGGCACCAACTGCGACCGCGACGTCTTCGAGGCTCTCGAAGGCGCTGGCCGGAAGCCTGAGTGGCTTTGGCATGCCGATCAGTTTGATTCTCGTAAACACGAAGCCTTGTTTCTGCCCGGAGGTTTCTCTTACGGCGATTACTTGAGATCGGGCGCCCTCGCCGCACGAGCGCCTGCGATGAAATCGGTTCGTGAAGCGGCGGAGCGTGGAGTTCCGGTTCTCGGCATTTGCAACGGCTTTCAGATTTTGTGTGAAGCCGGCCTTTTGCCCGGAGCTTTGGTTCGCAATCGCGGTCTTCGTTTCATCGACGATTGGGTTTCGCTCCGGAGCGTGAATAAGCATGCGCAGTTTGCTCGAGCGGGTGGTTCGGCGCGTCTTCCGATCGCGCACGCCGATGGCCGCTTCGTTGTCAGCGACGATGAGCTCAAAAAGCTCCAAGACCGCGGGCAGATTTGGTGGCAGTACGAAAGCAATCCGAACGGCGCCGCCCACGATATCGCCGGTGTCATGAATGAAAAGAAAAACGTCGCAGCCTTGATGCCGCACCCAGAACGCGCGATGCACGCCTGGATGGGCGGAACAGATGGAGTCGGATTTTTCGAATGAATAAAACGTCGGCTGAATTCAAATCGAAGTTGAAAACATACCGCCTCAACGAAGGCGAATATGACATGATCTGCGGTCTTCTAAAGCGAGACCCGAACAACATCGAGTGGGCGCTCTTCTCGGCTCTGTGGAGCGAGCACTGCTCTTACAAATCGTCGAAAGTGCATCTCAAAAAGCTCTTCAACAAATCCTCTCGAGTTCTCGAGTCGTTTGGCGAAAACGCGGGCGTGGTCGATCTCGGAGACGGCGAGCGCATCGCGTTTAAGATCGAATCGCACAATCACCCGTCATACATCGAGCCTTATCAAGGGGCCGCAACGGGTGTCGGCGGAATTTTGCGCGATATTTTCACGATGGGGGCTCGCCCGATCGCGCTTGCGGATTACCTCTGCTTCGGTCAGCCGTCGGCGCACCGAATGACGTCGATCGTTGACGGAGTTGTTCGCGGTATTGGTGGTTACGGCAATTGCGTCGGTGTTCCGACCATCACGGGCCAAACCGAATTCGATAAATCGTATGACGGAAATGTCCTTTGCAACGCGATGGCTGTCGGCCTCTTCCGTCCGGGCGAGAAAGTTTTCTTGTCGAAAGCCAAAGGCGTCGGCAATTGGGTCGTCTATGTTGGCGCGAAGACGGGTCGTGACGGCGTTCACGGCGCTTCGATGGCCTCAGAGTCATTCGGTGCCGATAGTGCGGCGAAGCGACCGACGATTCAGATCGGTGATCCGTTCTTCGAAAAACTTTTGATCGAGTCATGTCTTGAGGTGATGAAACAAGATCTTGTCGTGGCCATTCAAGACATGGGTGCGGCGGGTCTTACGTCGTCGTCTTTTGAAATGTCATCAAAGGGCGGAGTCGGTTTCAAAATTCACCTCGATCAAGTTCCGCTTCGTGATTCGTCGATGACTCCAGAAGACGTTCTCTTAAGTGAATCGCAAGAGCGCATGCTCTTGATCTGTGAGCCTTCGAAGTTTGAGGCATTGTCGGCGGTCTTCCAGAAGTGGGGGCTCGATGCCGCTCGCATCGGCGAAGTCACCGAGAAGAAAACGGTCGAACTTCACTGGAAGGGCGAGAAACTCACCGAGATTGATCCGGATCTACTCGTTGAAAATGCGCCCCAGTACCAGCGTCCATTTAAGGTTTTGCCTCCGCAAAATCGCGTCGCTCGTCGGGAGTGGACATCCAAGCGCGCCGGCGGAGCGAACGCAGCTAAATGCTTAGATCTTTGCTTGCGCGACGTTCGCGGAACGTCCCGCAAATTCATCTATCGCCAGTATGACTCGCGTGTGGGAGCGGCAACCGCTCGTGATACGTCTGACTCCGTCGGAGTTGTGCGCTTAAAAGATTCGGGACGAGCTCTTGGAGTGGTTCTCGGCTGTCGCCCTCACATCATGCGCCTTGACGCGCGCATTGGCGGATTGGATGCGATTGCGTATCCGGCGCTTGAGCTTGCGTTGAAAGGCTTTGAAACTCTCGCGGTCACCGACTGTTTGAACTTCGGGAATCCCGAAAAAGAAAATGTCATGAGCGACTTCGTCGCCGCCCTCGACGGAATGAATCAGGTGTGTGCATCGCTTGAAGCGCCGATTATCTCCGGAAACGTGAGTTTCTATAACGAGACGATGGGAAAGAACATCACGCCGACACCGTCGACGGGTCTGGTGGGTCTTCGTGACTCCGTTGAGAACATGCCCGAGAGCTTTTTCACAGCACCTGATCAGCTTGTTTACGTTCTCCGTTTGCCTGGCTTCATGACCGGCGGCGCCGATCAAGAGTCGTGGGGCACAGGCCCGCAAGCGATTGGTGATCTCGAGGGCCGCGTCGTCGGAGACTTTGTTCGGGTGGCTCGTCGGTTGTCGCAAGCTCCCGGCGTTCGCGCGACTCGCGCAATCGGAAAGTTCGGTCTCGCTTACGCGCTGGCGCGCATGACGATGCCGTCTGATATCGGGGCGGTGATCGATACCGAAGGTTTGAAGATGATGCGTCCTGAGCTGGATGAGACCGCGTTATTCGAAGAGCACCTCTACGAAGCCTTCATCGCGGTCGACGCTTCGCGCGCGGTTGATTTCGAAGATGCATTCTCGGCTGTGCGACAAGCGTCGCCGACCGCAGAGCTGCATCGGGTAGGCCGAACTGTTCAGGGCTCGCTTGAGATCGGCGCTTTCTTGAAGGTAGATTCAGCGCAGTTGAAAGAGTCTTACAACTCGGGATGGAGTCAAAATTTTGAAAGCTTGGCATGATGAGTGCGGCGTCTTTGGAATTTGGAATCACCCCGAGAGTGCGCATCTCGCATATCTAGGGCTTTACGCCATTCAACATCGCGGACAAGAGTCTGCGGGGATCGTCACGCTCGACGGCTCTGTTCACCATGCTCACAAAGGCTTGGGTCTGGTCGACGAAGTTTTCAAAGAAGAGACATTGAGATCGCTCCGCGGAACGGCGGCCGTCGGGCACGTTCGCTACTCGACGACCGGGCAAAACTCATTGAACAACGCCCAGCCGATGTCAGCATCACTCTTCAACGGGCCGGTCGCGCTCGCGCACAACGGCAACATCGTCAACGCCGAACCGTTGAAGCAAGATCTCCGCGCTCGCGGATCGATCTTCCAAGGAACCAACGATACCGAAGTTCTTCTACACTTGATCGCGCGTCACGACTCTCAAGACTTGCTCACCTGCATTCGTGATTCTTTAGAGCGCGTCGAAGGTGCTTATTCGCTGACGATTCTTTCTCATAAAGCTCTGTTTGCGGTTCGTGACCCTTACGGATTTCGGCCGCTCGTTCTCGGTACGATGGACGGTATCGGCGGGCGACCGGCGTATGTCGTCGCGTCGGAGACTTGCGCGTTCGATTTGATCGGCGCGCGTTTCGTTCGCGAGATCCAGCCCGGCGAAATATTCTGGGTCGACGAAACGGGTGAGCACTCGGTGATGATGACTCGTCAAGTGCCGCGCGCGTCTTGCATTTTCGAGCACGTTTATTTCTCACGCCCTGACTCGGTTGTCTTCGGAGAGTCCGTTTACGAAGTTCGCAAACGGGCCGGTCAGACATTAGCCGCGCAAGATGACGTTGAGGCCGACATTGTGATTCCGGTTCCAGACTCCGGAGTTCCGTCGGCCATCGGATACGCACAAAAGAGTGGCTTGCCTTTCGAACTCGGCATCATTCGCAATCACTACATCGGTCGCACGTTTATTCAACCCTCGCAATCGATTCGCGACTTCGGCGTGAAGATCAAGCTCAATCCCCAATCGGCGGTTTTGCGCGGAAAGCGCGTGGTCGTAATCGATGACTCGCTGGTGCGCGGGACAACCTCACGTAAGATCGTCAACTTGATTCGCGCCGCCGGCGCCTCCGAGGTTCACCTTCGGATCGCGGCTCCGCCCACCATTGGTCCGTGTTACTACGGGGTCGATACGCCGGAAAAATCGCAGCTCATCGCCGCGAACCAGAGCCTGGAGAGTATTCGGGAGTTCGTCGGGGCTGATTCGCTTCGTTATCTGTCGATGGAAGGGCTTCGCGCGGCCGTCGGCGGACAAAACGGTGGTTTCTGCGCCGCTTGCTTCGACGGCAAGTATCCGACAAACTTATTCGGTCTCGAGAAAGATCCGCACGGGAACGTTCGCGAAGTCGTTTAAGAAAGGTTTTAAAGTGAAGCACGGATGGCTTCCGCTAGTAAAAGGGGACATCGTCGATATCGTCGCACCGGCTTCGGCGACGACGAGTCAAGACGGTCTCGCAAAAGGAATTGAGTATCTCCGTTCGTGGGGCCTTGTCCCTCGCATGAGCGAAAAGATTTTCGGGCGCGACGTGATCTGCGCCAACACTGATGAAGAGCGTTTTGAACAGCTTCGTGCGGCGCTCTACTCGGATTCGCGCGCAATCTGGTGCGTGCGCGGTGGTTACGGGGCGAACCGTTTGATCCCGCAGCTGGCACGACTGCGCAAGCCCAAAGGTCCTCCGAAGTTATTCATGGGTTTCTCCGATATCACGACACTTCATGTGTTCTTGAATCAACAATGGGGCTGGCCGACGATTCATGGCCCAATGGTCGACCGCATCGGTCGCGGTTTGATTCTCGAGCCTCAGCTCGCGGAGCTGCACGACATCTACTTCGGTGATGAGCCCGAAGTCATCTTCAAAAACTTGAAGCCGATGAACGCAGCGGCTCGCGCGGCGAAGACCGTGCGGGGAGCGGTGACGGGCGGCAATCTTATGACGCTTCAATCGACGATCGGTACGCGTGCGCCCTGGGACACCCGTGGGCGCATCGTATTTCTCGAGGAGATCGACGAGCGCGGCTACCGAATCGATCGCTTGCTGGAGCACTTGGCGCAGACGGGTCACTTCGCTCGTGCGCGTGCGATCGTCCTCGGAGAGTTTTTAGGCGGAGCGGAGAGCGATGGATCGACGCGCGTTCCGTTAGTTTTGCAGCGGTTCGCTGATTCGCTGAAGATTCCGGTGATGGCCGAAGTCGAAGCCGGCCACGGCGAGATGCAACGACCTGTTCCATTTGAAACGATGGCCGTTTTGAAGTGTGGGGCTCGGGGGTCGTTGGCAATCGACTCCGGTTGCGATCTCCGCGGGGACCGCGAGAGGGAGCGACTGACAGCGGCAAGCGTTCGCAAAAGCAAAAGCAAACCGAAGCCGAAAACGAAAGCGCGCCGATGAGCTCCTCGTTCGAACGCGCATTTCTTGAAAAGCTCGGTGATAGCTGGGAAGGCGCAACGCCTGGTCTGGTTGCGCAAGCTTTCTCAAAAGGTCGTAAGATTCTCGACATCGAAGTCGGTAAAACCTACGAGCGCTACGATCTTGCGTCGATGACGAAGATCTTGTTCACCGTCACTGCGTTCATGTGTCAGTACGACGAAAAGCGTTTTCGGTTGAACGATCCTGTGCACCGTTGGGTGCCGTGGTTTCCTGAAGATCATCCCGCG
>CAJYIL010000458.1 GCA_913774795.1 Pseudobdellovibrionaceae bacterium | reverse complement strand
CCTGCATCTTCTTCAGCCACAGAGATGCACGCGACGCGGTCGCGCGATAGTCTTTTTCACGTGCCAAAAGTTCGGTGTAATTAACGTAAGGAAGTTTTGCGAGAATCTCACGAGGCGCGATCGCCGTCGGAAACGCGACGGCCCCATCGACTGAGTTTTTGCCGGGTTCGAAAATTTCGACCTGAGATTTCGCACGGGGATTCTTAAACGCATCGAACAGGACCATGAATGCCGAAAAGTTCGTGTCGTCCATTTCCATGAAGGATTGAACGGCCCGGCGCGACTCCTGAGTCGGAGTCGCGATAAAGGTCTTCATCAAGGCGTTCAACAGTTCGAAATGAGATTTGCTCTTACGCGCTATCATCGAAGACCGACATTGGAGGCTGCCACCATGAGGGTCAATCGGAGGGTTCATATTTGCACAAGTCTACGCGAATTCTAGAAGAGGCCTCGTCAGGATTGAGTTGGCTTCAGGCCGATCCCTACGATCTAATTGTGACATGTCCAAACACGCGGCCCGCTTCTCGATCGCTTTGTTATTTCTTCTCTCGATGCTCACCTGGTTTCACTTCGAACTTCTTCTGGCCTGGGAGCTTTCGATTGTGACGACTCAGCTGGGTGTTTGGTTCGCGCTCGCGACCTTCATCGCTCTTTTAGTTCTGAAGCCTTGGACCCTCGTTCAGCCACCGTTTCAACTCCTCAACGCGATTTTCACGGCTCTCGCAATCGTTGCGATCGGCACTTATCTGGCACCCGTCGTGACGACCCTTCAGGACTATCCGGGCCACGTTGATGTGATTAGACTCTTTTCACCAAGCGCCTCATCGACTCCGATGGAACGACACACATTCACTGCGGGCAACGGAAAAACCCCACTGAATATCGACTTCTATCCGCCGACTGTCGCCTCGACGAAGCCAACTCCCTGGGTGCTCGTGATTCACGGAGGCGGATGGATGAATGGCTCGAGCGATCAGCTCCCCGAACTCAATTCTCACCTCGCCAAACGCGGTTACGCGGTGATTTCGATCGATTATCGATTGGCGCCGGGCTGGCGCTGGCCTGCACCGAAAGATGATACGCTCGAAGCTCTGAAGTTCATTCGCGCAAAAGCGAAAGACTGGAATCTC
>CAJYIL010000457.1 GCA_913774795.1 Pseudobdellovibrionaceae bacterium | reverse complement strand
CGAGGAAAAGGGAACAAATCATCGATACTACGGCTATGTTTAGAGGAGAAAAAGTTAGAGAAGTTGGAAGAAAGTTATTAGTTTAGAGAAAAAATTGGTAGTTTATATGTGTAGTAAAGTTTTCGATGTGATGTAATGTGATAAAAAGTTGGGAATTTGGGGAACTAAACACGGCCTACTAGTACATACTCCCTCTGTCCTATAATACAAGAGATTTTAAGTTTTTGCTTACAACGTTTGACCACTCGTCTTATTCAATATTTTTTAAAATTATTATTTATTTTATTTGTGACTTACTTTATTATCTATTTTTTCGAAAATCGAATCCGGAAAAATCGATTTTGAAATCACGCAAGTGCCCGTCAGAAACCTGATCTCGGAAATCGTCGGAACATTTGAGAAAAAGGCGAGATCGAAGAATCTTCTTCTTGAAGCCTACGTCGACGAAAATGCGCCAGAGTATATCAACTCCGACGCCGTTCGCGTACGCCAGGTTCTCGCCAATATCATCGGCAACGCCGTCAAATTCACGTCTGAGGGCATGATTCAAATCACCGTGAAACCCCACGTTCCGCAACAAGACGCGGAAGCGGTTGGCGTTGAGGTGCGCGTGACGGACACCGGCCCGGGTCTCACCGAGGAACAGGCTGAGCGACTCTTCTCACCGTTTACTCAAGCCGATACGTCGGTCACTCGAAAATTTGGCGGAACGGGGCTCGGACTCGCTCTTTCACGTCGTCTTGCGCGCGAGCTTGGCGGCGATGTGAAAATCGCTGAGTGTCATGCGAGCGAGGGCTGTGAGTTCGTCGTGACGTTTTCGAGTAGCATCGGTACGCCAGAGAAAGAGACTCCGCGTGCCCGACCGAAGTCTCATGTTCCGTCCGATGACGTCGATCGACTTCAAGGTCTGAAAGTCTTGGTCGCCGAAGACTCCCAAGACAATCAACTCTTCATGGAACGACTTCTCAAACGCTTCGGCATCGAGCCGAAATTCGCTGATAACGGCGAACAAGCGATTACGAAGGCGCTGAACGACGACTTCGATGTCGTCCTCATGGATATTCAGATGCCGCAAATAGACGGCCATACGGCGACGCGCGAGCTGAGAACGAGTGGCTACACGAAGCCCATTGTGGCTCTCACTGCCCACGCACTCATCGAAGAAAAGAAGAGGGCCTTTGCATCAGGCTGCGATGCCTACCTCACCAAACCTGTTTCAAAACAGATGCTCCTCGACACGCTGGTGCGCCTCAGCTCCCCTTAATCCGATGTGAATTTTCGTCTACACTTTTGCTGAACTCTGTTTAAAGCAATGACTCTCGTCGCCACGAACGGCGCACCCCTTGTGCGAGCCGAGAAGATAAGGTGAGGGTGAAAAGAGGTTCTAGTTCCATAAACAACCCGGAGGCTCGAATGTCTTTTGGCTCTTTATCGATCGCAACGACCGCTCTCGCCTGCTTAATGGCGACTTCGCCCGCTTTTGCACAGGACGAAAAGGCCGCAACCGAAAAAGTGAAGGTCGACGAAGTCGCTCCTACCGGCACCGATATCGGCGAAACGAAACCGACCCAGCCCGATACGGACGAAGTCATCACCAATCGCAAAATACGCGCGGAGACTGGCGCCAAAAAGAAATATAGCGCTTCGGCGACTCTCTCTTACAGCGGCGGTCCTGTCGATTCTCCGTTTAGCGATACTCGCCCGAACATCACCTCATCCGCCGGTACCCAAATCGCTCCTCGCATCGGCGGAACGGTGGGCTTCAACTACCGCCTGAGCTCTTTGAATTCGATCTTTACGTCAGTCGGCGTCGGTGTCGACCGCCCCTTCCACGATGGACAAGGCGAATCGCTACGCCAGCGCACTTCGGTCAGTAACCCGACCGTTGGTTTTCAGACGCTCTACAAGATCGCGGGAATTCAGGCCGTCACGCAAGTGAGCGGTACCGCTTTCACGACAAACTATTATCAGAGTATTGATCAGTCGAGCGGAGTGGGCTTTACGCAAACTCTCGTTTACGACTTTGGTGGCTCGAAGTTTTCTCTCGGAACGACTCTCAGTGCGGCGGCAAACTTTTTCTCCGGCACCGAGAATTACGATCAACAGGCAAACTTCAACGTCGGGGCCTTTCCTTTCTTCGAGTACGTGATCAACGAAAGCTTAAATTTCAGAACTCTCGTCGGCTTCATGGCCGATCATTATCGGAGCGAACCGCGATCATCGACCTGGAACCCGAACAAAGTTTATTCGAGCACAGGCATCGGCATCTCACTCACTCGCGATTTATTTCTCTATCCAAATGTGCAGTTTATCCCTGAAGATATTCGAGTGTCGCGCACGAACGCGGCCATTTCCGCGACGTTCAACCTTTAGGATCAAACTGCCTGGAAGAGATCGAAGTTCCACTCGAGCAAGTGCAAGAGAGCGTTCATCACGCCGTCGGCGAAAGGGGCTGGCTCGGTCAAGCCGCGCTGGCTTCGGCTCTCATGGCGGTCGGTGCCGCAATCGCGGCGCTAATCGCGGGCCAACACGCCAACGAAGCGATGGTCGATCAGATTCAAGCCGCCAACGAGTGGAATTACTATCAAGCTAAAGGAGTGAAGAGCGCCGTGCTCGAGAGTAAGCTCGATCTTCTTCGCGAGCTCGGGAAAGCTCCGACTGAACTTCAAAACGAGAAGTTAAAGAGCTATCACCACGACCAAGAAAAGATCTCCGAGAAAGCCAAGGAGTTTGAGTCGAGCTCTCGGCGCCATCTCGAAGTTCACGAAAAGGTCGCGCGTTCGGTGACTCTCTTTCAAGTCGCGATCGCTCTGGCAGCCGTCGCGATCTTGAGTCGCCGGCGCCGTTTTCTTTTGGTGAGTTATGTTTTAAGCGCCGTCGGTGTTCTTTTCTTCGTGGCGGCGCATTTCAGATAATCAGACCGGAGCCTCGTAGTGAAGCGCGGGACTGGCCGGGATGTCGCTCTTGTGATTCTTCATGAAAATGAAGATCACCGGCGCGCGCTCGGTTGAGACTTCGCCCATGAGAGTTTGAATCACCCAACCCGGAGAAGCGAACTCTCCGTTCACATTTCGCTCAAGGTGACCCAAAACGTCCGAGAGCTGTTGGTGACCCGGCACTGTCCAGATGTGCTTCAACGCTGACTCCTCGGCATCTTCCCACTTCTGGAGCTTCGAGTATTTCACCGGCTGACGAACGCCGCCCGGCACATCTCCGTATTCTCTAACTAGAGGGAGAGCGTACGAATCCACAAGTTTATCGCCGATCGGAATATTGCCCCAGTAGTTCGTGCAACAGCTGTAGCCGCCTTTTTCGACGTATGACTTGCCGTCTTTGGACATGAGGCGCCACGGTTGTTTCAGAGCGTTGTCCCAGTTGCTGTAGCGAGGATTCAGCGCAGCCGAGACGTAACGGTGGAGACGCTCACCTTCGGACGGCTTTAAGATCACCATCGGAAGCGGCGTGAACTCGCTCATGGCACGCAGATCACTGACATTGCCCCAAACGTCGGTCACCTTCTGGCCTTGAAGAACGGCGCCGTGGCCCAACGACGACATGAACGTGCGGGCGGAGAAGAGTTTAGCGAACAACGGAAAACTTTCTGCTGATACGGCGACGAACAATTTCTTCTCTGAGTATTTGCGCTGCTTGTTCATGTCGGGAACGTCCATGAGCTTCACCGAAGCGCCTGATTCCGCGATATATTTGCCGATCAACGAGTCTGGGGTGAAAGACGTGCCTGAACCAGATTCGCCCATGTAGATCTCGCGCGTTTCAGCGAGCGTCAAATTTCCGAGGGCACGCCGAAGAGATGTGACGTCGCCGCCCTTCAAAGCGCGCAGACCCTTATCGACAAGCTTCGTAGGAATTCGCGAGCCGATCATCGAGCGGCGGAGGCTGTAGCTGAAGGATTGAGTCGTGACCGGCCCTGATTTGGCCCACATATGATCGAGGATGCGCGCCAGACGCTCGCCGAACACGGGAAGGTCTTGGTCGCCAAAAAGGCTAAAGACATCCCTCGATACGACGAGCGGATTCAACACCCCGTCATAATTCATATCTGCGTACTGAGCGAGGGCGGTTCGCTGCTCGGCCGTCACTTCGTGGGAGTACGAAGCGAAAAGAGTTTTACAAGCGATCTCGCCACGGCCCTGCACGGCCGAAGCTTGAACCGACGCTAAGAGCGCAAGGCCGAGCACCAAACGTTTCATCGAAACAACCTCGTAAGACGTATACGGGTTTCATGAATTACAAGAGGTGTTCCAGGGAGCCCAGCGCGTGCCGACGAGATGACAGCCGTGCGAGTGTCGAAAGTTTGGACGATCCTGGAGAGCTTACTGAACCTTGATCACGCCAGCGAGCATGAGATCCATGTGACAGCCGAACTTAATTTCGCCTCTTTTGAGGTCCTTCAAAACGATTGAAACAGTTTTGTTAAGGGGGAGCATTTTATTGATCTTCATCGACGGAACAACGATTTCGGTCGCGCAGGTGTCTTCGGTTGTTCGTGTGAGTTGAAGCTCAACGCTCGAGCCAGGGGCGACTTTGATCTCCGACGGAGTATAGCCATTTTCGTCGACTGTGACTTTAACGATTTGAGGAGCTGGAGCCGCTGGTGCGGTGACAGCGCTTGAAACGATAAGCGCGACCAAAAATTTAGTGAGCATGACCTTCTCCGAGTTCGAAGAAAATCAAAGCAACACCGAGAAGACAAAGCAAGACGCCAAGCAGATATGATTCGTATTTCTCTAAGAACGTGAGCTTCATCCGCTCAAGGCCCGACATCGTGAGGTAGGTGAAGACGACCATTCCTAAAATCGTCGCGACCGCCAGAGTCACGCTCAAGATCCCGAAGCCCTGCCATCCGTATTTGATGCCTGAGAAATACACCGGAAGAAACGCCTCGCAAGGCGAAAGCGTGAGCATGCCCACGAGCGAAAGAATGGCAACACGGTCTGAGACCCGGGCTTTCACGGGTTCTCCGAGCGCTTTGAAAGTCAGGGTCTCCGCCTTCACTAACTCTTTCTGAGCGATGCGCTGAAGACGCGTATCACGCGCATCAAGGCCGGCAGATGCGGGTCCGCAACCGTGATGATGAGAGTGTTTTCCGAAGAGATGGATGTGCGTGTGGCCACGACCACGAACTTGTTGAATGAGGTAATAAATGCCGAAGGCGATCAAGGCGCCGCCGGCGACCCAAGGGAAGTATTCCATCTGGTGATCAAACTCGAGACCGAGCCAAACGATGAGGAGCCCGAGAAGCGTCGTGCAGACCACATGACCAAGGCCCGCGAGCGCCACGACTCCCAAAGTCCGGGGCTTCTTCCACTTCTGAGCCCGTGAAGCCATGACGAAGGGCAGCCAGTGGGTCGGAATCGCCGCGTGGAAAAACGCAATTGTGAAGCCGGTCGCGACGATCGAGTAGAGAATGGAGAGTGACATCAGGCCGTTAAATGAAGCCAGCGCGCCCAAGGGGTCAAGCGGTATGAAGAATTGACCCTGGCTTCTCCCCTCTTTTCTCAAGCCCTGATCGTTCTTTCACGAGCTACGGAGCGCGGGGTAAAAAGAGAGACCCATTTTCTTGTAAAGGTCTCCCTGGCTCATGACACGCAAGCTTCTCCTCTTTTCGTTGATGGCCGCCTTCGCTCTGTCTGCCTGTGCTCCAAAATCGGAGGAAGACGCTGAGCCGCAGCCCGACGTGGCTGTTCCCACTCAGCCGAATTCGCTTCGCTACTCGTCGGGCATCCCGCGCGCGCAGAGCGCGGCTCTCGATGAAGCGATCAGCGCTCTGTACGTGTTTCCGATCTCTTATTCGAACACGGAGAAACCGCGCCTGATCGATCTCATGAAGACGAAAGACGTTTCACCAAAGGGTCTCCAATCCTGGATGCAAGCGCGAGTTCAGTACATTATCGAGGAGAATTTTTCTTTCGAGACCTACGGATCGACCAGCGATTCGCCCTACGTCTATCAAAATGCCGACGTTTTGCCTGATGGTTATGCCGCACAAAAAGCGTCGACACGAGACGAGTCCCCGAAGGTGATGATGGCGAATATCGGTGCCGCCGCCTATGTCATGGGGAAGAAAGCGAAGGTCCTGCTGAATCTCAATGTGCCGGGCATCGGCTCTTTCTCGATGACGTCGCCGCGCACCGGTCTTTTGCAGATCGGCGAAGGTTTGTTCATGGGCTCGGGACAAAAGCGTCAGAACATCGTCGACGATATTTTTAGAGCCGGCATTCTTTTTCACGAGGCCCGTCACTCGGATGGTCGCGGGAAAACATTGGGCTTCTTGCACGCGAAGTGCTTGAGCGGAGATTACACCGGACGCCTGGCTTGTGATTACTCGACGAACGGCCCCTACACGATCGGCTCAACGGTCATGCTCGCGCTCTTGAAAGAATGTCGCGACACCGGTAAATGCACGGCGCGCTCGAATGCGGTGCTCAAAGCGATGTACATCGATCAAGCGTCGCGCACGATCCGTTCTTTTGAAGCGCCCTCAACCCTTTCAAAAGAAACGCGCGCCGGCGTGGCGTGGGATGACGCCCCCGAAGGAGTTCGCTAATGAAATCGAACAGCGTTTTTCTTCTCTTTGGCGCGGCGGTCGTTCTCTCGAGCATTTTGTTGGTCAGACTTTTCACCAGCACGCCCGTTGAAGTGAAGGAGTCGATCGCGAAAAAGATTGAAGCATCGCGCGCGAAATCCGAAGCACCTCCGCCGGTGATCACACCGGTCGCGGCGCCTTCGCCGAGTGCCTCGCCGACGCCGACCGCAACACCGGCCGTACGCTCGACGCCGTCTCCCGCTGCAATGAACTCTCCCGAAATCGCACCTGTCGTCGCTCAAGAGTTCGAGGCGGTTCGCGCCTCAGCCTTGGCCTCCATTCCGTCGCGCGGCGATCTCGCCAAACTCAAGGCCTCAGAAACCCATTTCACTCCGAAGACGGTCATTGAGGCGGCCGACCAAATCGGTCGCCTCACCGAGCTCGTCGAAGCCCACCCGGAACTCGCGACCAAAGGCCTCGATTTCTTCAGACAATGCGCCGAAAACGAGACCGCCGCCGAATCGCTTCGCGCAACGTGCGCGAGTGAATTCAAGACTTTGCAAATGCGCTCCGGGCTCAGAGCGACGCCACCCCGGCTCCCAGAACGCATTGCAGCGCTTGTCGAACGACTCTCGTCGTAAAGTCAGGTATTTACCGAGTAGCTCCGCCCTAACCCCCTAGCTATTTTATCGTGTGTAAGTTATATGTAATTACGGTTCACGAACTCGTGAACGTCAGGAGCATATGACGATCCAAGAGAAGCTCGAAATTCTTGCCGACGCCGCTAAGTACGATGCTTCGTGTTCATCGAGTGGTTCGAACCGAAAGCGCGATAAAGATGGCTTCGGGAACACCGAGGGCATGGGCATTTGTCACTCGTACACGCCCGATGGTCGATGCGTTTCTCTTCTCAAAATCTTGCTGACGAACTTTTGTATCTACGACTGCAAGTTTTGTATCAACCGAGTCTCGAGCGATACGAAGCGTGCGCGCTTTACGGTCGATGAAGTCGTCTGGCTCACGACGCAGTTCTATCGGCGCAACTACATTGAGGGCTTATTTCTCTCAAGCGGCATTATCGATAGCGTCGATGCGACCATGGAGATGATCACCGAAGTTGCAAAACGACTGCGCGAAAACGAGAAGTTCGGTGGTTACATTCACTTAAAAGTTGTTCCGGGCGCATCCCCGGAGATGATCGAACGCGCGGGTCTTTATGCCGATCGTGTGTCTGCGAACATCGAACTGCCCACTCAGCCCGATCTCGACCGGGTTGCGACCGCGAAGAAAATTACGACGGCGCTGGATTCGATGTCGGAGATTCGCGGGCAAATGCAAGAGCGCGGATCAGAGCGTTCGAAAGTCGGAGTGGGTGGTGGCTCCTCGACTCGTTCGCAAGTTCGCTCGGTCGCGGCGCCGGCCTCACGCGAGGCGGGCCTCGCGTTGAACTCGGAGATGAAAGCGTCGACTTCGCTCGTGACGGCGAAGAGCGAGATTTCACCTTGGGTCGCGAAAGTGAAATCCGGAGAAAAAAAGGAGCGCGTTTTTGCGCCGGCGGGTCAAACGACTCAGATGCTCGTTGGAGCGACGGCCGCTACAGATCAAACGATTCTGGGGCGCACGCAGAGCTTGTACAATGGTCTGCGCTTGCGGCGCGTTTTTTACTCGGCCTATTCGCCGATTCCGAACGCCGATGCCTCGATGCCGGTTTCGCGCCCGGCCCTCGTTCGCGAGAATCGTTTGTATCAAGCCGATTGGCTTTTGCGCTTTTACGGTTTTAAGGCCGACGAATTGACGACCGGAGACCAACCCAATTTAGCGCTTGATGTTGATCCGAAAACGGCTTGGGCGCTCGCTCACCGAGACTATTTTCCGGTCGACGTCAATCGCGCGGCGAAAGAACAACTCTTGCGAATTCCCGGAGTCGGTGCGCGAAATGCCGAGCGCATCCTTGTGTTACGTCGGCATCGCCGTGTGACTCTCGAAGACTTAAGAAAACTGCGGGTGTCTCTTGCGCGCGCGAAATATTTTGTCATCACCGCCGACCACAATCCGTCGGTCACGAAGATCGATGCTCTCGATTTAAAAGAGATGCTCACGCCCGCGAAAACGCGCCAGATGTCGCTTTTTGACGAAGCAGCTTCAAAAACTTTCGATGACGGCCATTCCTCGTCGGCAGCGGCTGACGACGATTTGGCCCGACCGGGCTCAAGCGAAGATCCAGCGGTTATCGAAGCGCTGACGGGAGATCGCCGTGCGGCCATCTCGTCTTTACTCACGAAATATCAGCCGAAAGTGCAACCTCTGCTTTTGGTAAAGCCAACGACCGAAGACATCGTTGCGGTCCAGACAGGCGAGCTGTGAGAACGATCGAGATCGACGGCGGATTTGCCGACTTCAGAACTAAGGCGGCCGCACTCGCGCGAGAAGGTGTTCGTCCACGGGAGATCGCGTGGCGAGAACCGCAAGGCGAAGGGACGACGCTTTCGATGTTTTATGAGGTTTCTCCGCCCGCCCATCTCACCGGCCGAAAAATCACGGTTACGCCGGAGTTCATGCGGCTCGCCGAGGCCGTCGCTCACTCTAACGCGAACGGCAAATGGGATCTTCTGTACAGACTCCTCTATCGACTGACG
>CAJYIL010000456.1 GCA_913774795.1 Pseudobdellovibrionaceae bacterium | reverse complement strand
ATTTTAATGTCGAAAACATATCTCTCGACTTTTTTTCTCGGAGCCTTGTTCGCAGTCGGACTCGGCGTTTCCGGGATGACGAACCCGAATGTGATTCTCTCGTTTCTGACGATCGGCGGAGATTGGAACCCATCTTTGATTTTCGTTATGACGGCGGCATTGGCCGTGCACGCGGTGAGCTTCAAACTCATCATGCGACGTCCGTCTCCACTTTTTGCTCGCGACTTCAAAGTTCCCGGCAAACGGCCGATCGACCGAAAACTCGTAGTCGGCTCTGCACTTTTTGGAATTGGCTGGGGCCTTGCGGGCTATTGCCCCGCTCCTGCGATCACATCACTCGCATCACTCCGAGCCGAATCTTTGCTTTTCGTCTCAGCCCTTCTCGGCGGCATGTTCATCTACGACTTCATTTTTGACAGGCCTAAACAAAAAAAGGTTCTCAAATGACTCTCGCACTTATTCTGATTGGCTTCGGTGTCGGTACACTCGGAACATTGATCGGCGCCGGCGGCGGATTCATTCTGATGCCGATCCTACTCCTTCTTTATCCGCACGAGTCGCCGAGCTCACTGACGTCGATCTCGCTGGGCGTCGTTTTCCTGAATGCTTTGTCGGGTTCGGCTGCATACGCCTACAAACGCAAAATCCACTACCGCTCAGCTCTTCTTTTTTCCATCGCAGCCGCGCCTGGATCTTATCTCGGAGCATTGGCAACCGAGCATCTTCCGCGAGCCAGTTTCCAAATTATCTTCGGAATTCTGATGACCGCGATGGCCATTTACCTTCTGTGGCCTAAACGGTCTGCAGCCGCCGAAAAGACGATTGAATTCAAATACCCCGTCCACAGACTTGTTGATCGCGACGGCCACGAACATTTGATCGCGTACAACTTGTCGCTCGGGCTTCTCATCAGTGCGGTGGTCGGCTTTCTTTCTAGTCTTCTTGGCATCGGAGGCGGGATCATTCACGTGCCCGCACTCGTTCACATTTTAAACTTTCCGGTTCACGTCGCCACGGCCACCTCGCACGCGATCCTCGCTGCCATGGCCGCTATCGGAACTGGCGAACATATTTTGGGCGGAGACTTCAATGGCAATTGGGAACGAACGCTGCTTCTCGCGCCTGGAGTGGTTATTGGCGCGCAGCTAGGCGCTTATCTCTCGGCTTTTGCGAAAGAACGATTCATCATGCGCGCCCTTGCGGTGGCACTCTTGTCGGTCGGCGTGCGTTTCATCTTCTTCGCGTAAGAAAAGTGGTAGGGGCTGAGGGACTTGAACCCCCGATCCTCCGGTTATGAGCCATTCGAAACGAAATTCCTAAGTGCGCGCAAAAGCACTTAAAACATCAATTTACCTAGGGAATGTGCCATTTCTTGAGTTCGGCTGACTTCGGCCTTTTGGGGCCGATTTTGGTTCAATGTCTGTCACATGTCTGTCATCGAACCCCAATGAACACATTGTACATCTAGGCCTTTGTATGTATAATGCAAATACATGCCGACGATCTTCGAATTGGCCGCATTCCGAATCATGATTTTAACTCGGGACCACGAGCCTCCGCACGTTCACTGCAAAGGACCAGGAATCGAAGTTCTTATCGAAATCGAAAGCCAATTGGTCATTCGTAATCGCGATGTGCATGCGAAGGACGTCAGGACTTTGCAAGGTTTCATTAAAACAAATGCAGATGTGCTTATGAACGAATGGAGGCACTACCATGAGAAAAGCTAAGGTTACTTCGCGCCCTTTAATTGCCGATGAGGATTTAAAGCCAGAGAATATAAAAGCGAATATTACGATTCGCATGTCCGGCGATCTTCTTGATGCTTATCGTACCGAAGCCGCGCGATTGGGGATTGGATATCAAACGCTGATGCAGATTAAATTACGTGAGGCGCTCGAAAATCCGCTTGAAAAGCGCATCTCTGCGATCGAGAAGAAGTTAAAGCGCGCTTAATCTCGCGCCACATCTGAGCCAACGCGTGTGCGATCCGCAAACCCTAAAGCGCCAGAACAATTGCGCCTGCCACGACAAGCAGACCGCCTAGTACCGTTTGTAGAGTTAGCTTCTCGCCCAAAAAGAGTGCCGCTAATACGATAACGAGCGCGACGCTGAGTTTGTCGATCGGCGCAACCCGAGAGGCAGGAGCCATTTGCAAAGCGCGGTAATAGCAAAGCCAAGATGCACCCGTCGCAATGCCCGAAAGAATGAGAAATAAAATAGCTTTGTGACTTATCGATTCCGGACGTTGCCACTCGCCTCTGAGCGTGACGATGGCTGCGGTCACAGCCAAGATGACAATCGTTCGGAAAAATGAAGCTAGGTTCGAATTCAACTCCGAAACACCGACTTTGCCGAAGATCGCGGTGAGCGCCGCAAAAAAGGCTGAACCTAAAGCAAACAGCCGCCAATTCAGTCCTGCAGGCATCATAAGTTGGTCTCCAATGAGTTGCGGCTGCGCGCTACTCGTCACAGCCAAGGATGATTTTTACATACAGAGAAGCGTGTAACCGCAATCGGTTCGAAACAGCTTATATTAGCAAACACATTCTAATCAGCAGCTTGAGCGATGAGAACTCTTTTGGTGGCCGCACTCGTGAGCGTTGGAGTGACTGCTTTTGCTGCGCAGGAAAAGTCTTGTAAGGTCGATGTCCGTATTAACGGGGCGGCCGCGAAAGAGCTTTATCAGTCTCTCGCATTGTCGGAAGCTCCCGTTGCCGATGAGCATGGCGGCCAAGCCTTCGCGAAGGCAAAATACGGTACGCTTGTCGGGTGCGAGATGCGCCTCGATGATTCGTCGACTGAGTGTTGGACCATTCAGGAACAACCCTGCAACTGAATC
>CAJYIL010000455.1 GCA_913774795.1 Pseudobdellovibrionaceae bacterium | reverse complement strand
CGAGGAAAGCCCGCATTCGCTGGGGACGTAAGTGCGGATCGAAACGACTGAAAAGCCCTTTCGTCCCCGGAGCCTTCGGTGCCTTGAATGATGTTTGTTAGAAATGTCTGTTCGACGTTTGGCGTCTGGGGTGAGATCAATCGAACACCCGTGTGGGACGTCTTGTCTGTTCCATCGCGGAATTGGGCATACGAAGCCGGCGCCACGTAGAGGTCGCGGTAAGCCTCGGTCGTGGTAACGGCAATGCGGTAATCAATGCCTCTTTGATTGAAGAGTTGGATAAACTTTTGAAAGTTCGCCGCGACGTTCGCTTGGCTTGAAGCCATGGTGCCAGAGTTGTCGATAACGAAGAGAACGTCGACTTTTCCGTTCGTGCTCACGGAGTTCTGCTGAAAAGTCGAGCTCTCGCTCGCCATCGCGAACTCCGTGTGATTGCCGCATCCCGCAGCCAAAACGGCAAACAGAGAAGCCGCCATTCCGAGACCCGATTCCAGGATCAATTTCTTCATGAACAGCTTATCGGGCTTTCAACCAACGAAGATTCGGGACATCTGGAGGCAGGGTCTCGAATGCCTAGAGAGTTTGCGGTTTTTGGCCGAAATGCGTTTCGTTTTGAAAAAGTGCGCCCCGAAAATCCCTGTGATACGACTAAGTCATGAGCGCAGTTTCAAAACAAGTCTCGAACTTTATTGGGGGCGAATGGGTCGCCTCGGTCTCCGGAAAATGGCTCCAGAAGACACTTTTAGGCGATTCTCCGGGTTTAGTTGATGTCGCCGATTCGGATCTAATGGATGTCGTCCGCGCAGTTCAGGCATCGAATAAGGCGTTGCCGGATTGGCTGAAATTACCGGCCAACGAGAAATCAGCGCTTCTTCTGAAAGTCGCGGATTTGATCGAGTCACGCGCGCACGAATTTGCTCAGTGCCTCTTCGAGGATCTCGGCACGCCTCTCCAGGCTTCACTTGAAAAATCGCTTCCGGTCGCCGTCGGCCACTTTCGCGCCCACGCCGCGTCTCCCGTCAATCCCGCCGCTTCCCCGATTGGGTTGATCGCCGCGATTTTTCCGGCCAGCGATCCTCTCGTGTGCTTTGCGTCGCGTATCGCGCCAGCTCTCAAGCAATCCAACGTGATGATAGCAAAGTCGTCGCGGCAGACTCCGCAGACCGCCCATTTGCTCTCGCAAGTGATTCATGAGGCGGGTGTTCCGGCCGGCGTTTTCAACTTCCTTCACGGACGGGGAGCCGAGGTGGGCGACGCTCTCCTGCGGCACCCCGGCGTTTCGACGATTTCATTTATGGGATCGACCGCAACCGGGCGATCCGTCGCCGTCGCCGCAGCTGAAGCTTTCAAGCGTCTGCATCTTTCTTTAGGCGCAAAAAATCCTGTTCTCGTTTTTGCGAATACGGATCTCGCGGTCGTCATCCCTCAAGTCGCACGCCTCTGTCTAGGTTGCCACCCGGCTCAAGCCCTGAAAGGTTCGCGTTTGTTCATTCAGGAGAGCATTTTTAAGTCGGCCCTCGACCAGCTGAAGGCCGTGATCGAGAGCGCTGACGAGGTTCGATTAGCGAAGACAGCCGACGTCCAGCTCTACCGAGACGCGGTTGAATTGGCGCTTAAAGAAAACGGAAAAGTCGTAACGACCGGGCGCGAGACTCCAAGCAAAGCCGAGCACTTTGTCAAACCGTATTTATTTGCTGACCTCACCAATTGCTCAACGTTGCAGCAAGACGAGATCAATGGACCACTTATTCTCGCAACGAGTTTCAAGTACCAGCACGAAGCGCTCAAGCATGCCAATGTTTCGCCCTACGGGCGCATCGGGTACGTTTTTGAGAACGACCTTGAAAAAGCCGAGCGCGTGGCGCGCAAAATGGAAGTCGGTACCGTCATCATCAACAGCGAGGACGTAAACCGCGATCCTCTCGAAGAGATTTCTCTCTTGAAAAACTCGGGTTCGGGTCCTGAAGGCGGCGTCGCCATGATGCGGTTTTTCTCAAGAGAGATGAAAGTCTTTATTTAGGCGCCTAAACCAGATCCGTTTTAGCTACAAGTGTGACGACGAACTGCTCTCTGATCAAGCAGCCGCTTTTAGCTTTCTTAAACCGGTCGTTTTGACTAAAGACTTTTAGTTTGGTTGTGCTACTCCTGTTGCTCCTCTCCCGGAGTGCAACCATGAGCGAAGCCATTTTCGAAATTCTCCGTCATTCCTCCATCGGTCTCGCGATCGTCGAACTCTCCGGCGTGTTTCGTTTCGTAAACGACGGTTTCGCAAAACTCCACGGACGCCAATCTTCGGCCATGATCGGCACTCATTTCCATGATCTCGGGATCACCACGCATGACTTCGATGCCATCCACCAGGAGATAGTTGCCGGGACTCGCAAAGATTTTAAAGCCGATGTCGCCTTTGGCGAAAACTGGTTTTCTGTCGAAAGCTCTCTCGCGAAAGACCGCAACGGTCAGCCGAACTGTATCGTGGTCGTCGCTCATGACGTGACCGAGCGCAAACGCGCCGAGAAAAGAGCCGAGCAGATGGCCGCTCGCCTTCAGGCGATCCATCAATCCGAAGCTATCGGGATGCACTACTTTACCTCCGACGAAAAAATCGCCGAACCGAACGAGGCGATTTTGGCAATGGCCGGTGTCGGTCCGAACGAGATCAACAATCTTGGGTGGCGCGAGATGACTCCGCCAGAGTGGCTTGAACAAGACCAAGTCATG
>CAJYIL010000454.1 GCA_913774795.1 Pseudobdellovibrionaceae bacterium | reverse complement strand
TCGATCGGCGCCGGAGGATGAACAGGGCCAACGTGCAGAACAAGTTTTCCGGGCTTCGCGAAGATCGCGCCTTTCGGCCAAAGGCGGCTTGCGCCTTCGAGATAGATAAAGAGAAGTGGCGTGGTCGTTTTCTCAGAAAAGAGAGAGACGCCGCGTTTGAAGTTTTGGATGTAGCCGTCCTTCGAGCGCGTGCCTTCCGGGAATATGATGAGCCAGATGCGGTCGAGTTTATTGAGAAGCGTAATGCAGAGTTCGACCGCTTCGCCCTTTTTATCTTTACGATCGATGGGAATCGCGCCCAAGCAGTGCTTGGAGAAAAACGTGAAGACGGGGTTGGAGAAGAAGTAATCTTTCGCGGCGGCGATGTAGAGACTGAGCCAATAGCGATAAGGTATCGCCGCGGCGATGCTCACGGCATCTAAGTGAGAGGCGTGATTGGAAATCACGAGAAGCCGCGGATAATTGCGGTAGATCTCTTTGAAATCGCCCTTCACTTTAAGGCGAATGTAGAACTTGTAGAAACCGTATTTCAAAACGATCGACCACAACGTACGGAAGATGATCGAAACAAAATCCAAGTGTCGCGTGAAGAGCGGGAGATGCTTGAGATAACTCGGAAGCCCCATCCATTGCTCGTTCTCGTAATCCCATTCCTTCACTTCACGACCTCATGCGCGAGCAAGTAGACCATCACGTAATAGAAGATGGGTGCCACGAAAATGAGACGGTCCATGATCGTGAGCAAGTCGCCGCGACCGATGATGAAAGGGCCTGCGTCCTTGATACCTAGGTCGCGACGAATGACCGAGAGAACGAGATCGCCAAGTGAGCCACCGAGCGCGCAAACGAGTCCCGTCGTGATCCAGAAAACTTCGGTGCGAACTGGGAGAAGGTGGCGAAGACCCCAGGCCAGAGCGATCGTCAGAGCGAACGCGATCAAACCGGATTCAAGCGATCGTCTCGGCGAGATGCGCGAGAAGAGTTTGATTTTTCCGATGTGACGAGAGAGCAGCAGATTAAAGTTATCGCAAACCTCGGTGAGAATGATCATGTAGATGACCATGTAAGGGCCGCCCTCGAGCTTCCAGATCCAACCGAGGTGCATAAACGACCAACCCAAGAAGCAAAAGCAAAGGAGCGTCAGGGCGACGTATTGGATCATCTGCTTCGCGGAGTTTCTTAAGATCGGAATTAAACAGATGACACCCAGGAAAATCATCGGCGCCAGATCATAGAGGCGGGGTTGATCGAAGTGAATCGCAACGGCGAGTCCGATCACACCGATGTAAGTCGCCCAAACGAAGTTTGAGCGGTGATACATGCCCATCATCTGGAAGAAAATTTTTGCGCCCCATGCCGCCATCGCCGTCATGACGATCAAAGGCCAGAGCTTCGGGAGACCGCACAGCCCCAAGAGAATCGGCGCCGCAAAAAGCCAACTCTTTAAAGACGCCCAGTGAGCTTGCGTGTGCGTATTCTTGTTGCGGAACGGGAAGAGAGCGAGACCCACGACGAACAAAACGCCCACGACGAGATAAACCGTTTGGCGATAAAGCGGGTCGTTCCAGAGAGATGTTTCTTGCAAGGCTTTACGCTCCTGGACGGCCCGCCGTTCAAACTAGCGGGGCGTCTCGATGCTATAATCTTTGATTTTCTTATACAGGGAGGAGCGCGAGATTCCTAGAAGCAGCGCGGTTTGATCGATGTCGGGATTTTCTTTGAGCGCTTGGCGGATCAAGCTGGCCTCGAACTCCTCCAAGAGCGGATTGAGGCCTTTCGAGAGATCCAGATTCGAAGGGCCCGTGGCCGGAAGAGGTCCAGTTCGGGGCAGAACACGCTCGGCGTCTTCGGCGCGGATGAACGGGAGGGGAGAGTGGAGCGCGAGCTGTTCACAGACGCGCTTAAGTTCTCGTACGTTGCCCGGCCAGTCGTGCTTCTTGAGCCGCTCGACCGCATCCGCCTGCAGAGTTTTATTTCGGCGGGGTTTCTCGAGATCGAGGAAGAACGTCGCAAGAGCGCCTACATCGTCGATCCGGTCTCGGAGAGTTGGGAGGTTGAGTTTGCGGCCGTTGAGGCGCCACAAAAGATCTTCCCGGAATTTGCCCTCTTTGACCATCTGATCGAGATTGCGATTGGTCGCCGCGATCACGCGAACGTTCACGCGAATCGACTCTTTCGCACCGACGCGACGAACTTCGCCGGATTCCAGAAAGCGCAGGAGCTTGGCTTGTTGTGAGAGTGGGAGAGCTTCGACTTCATCGAGGAAAAGATCGCCGCCGTGAGCGGCTTCGGCCAAGCCCATCTTGTTTTGATCGGCACCGGTAAAAGCGCCGCGCACGTGACCAAAAAATTCAGATTCAAAAACGGCTTCGGGCAGGGCAGCTAAGTTGACGCTGATGAAAGGGCGCGTTTCGCGCGAATTTGATTCTTGCGCGTGAATCAATCCGGTAGCGACTTCTTTTCCGGTTCCGGATTCGCCTTCGATTAAAATGGGACCGGCTTCACCGCGAAGTTGCGCGATGTCTCGTCTGACTTTTTGCGATGTAGATGTCTCGCCGATCCAGGGTGTTGTCGGAAGAGAGCGATTGGCCGCGTCGCGAATCAGAAGAAGGGCTTCGATTTTTTCGAGAGTCAGTTTCAATTCCTCGGGGCTCAAAGGCTTAGCCAAGAAGCGGCTGGCGCCTGCCTTAAGACAAGCTTCCATGAGTTCGCGATCGAGGTTGCCCGACATCGCGATGAGCTCGAGGTGCGGGTCGGCGGCGCGGAGCTTTTGCACCACTTGCACGCCTTCGGCGCGCGACAAATCTCCGGTGAGGTGCATATCGCAAAACGCAGCCGTAAAAGGCCCCCCGTGCGCGCCGGCTAGACCAGTGGCGTGGGTCATTCTCCAGTTCGACGGCAAGCTGATGCGAATGGAGGCGGCGATCAGTTCGTCATCGTCGACGACGAGGAGTTTCAGGCGGGGATCTTTTTTTTCTGTCATGAGTTAAGTCTATTCGGGTTTCGATGCGTGTGACAAGATCGAGCTCATGACAGTCGGTAAACGCATTTTGCTTCTTGAAGGTATCTCTCCGAAAGCCAAAGAACTTCTCGAGCGCGAAGGCTATCAAGTGCGCGCCGAGAGCTACTCACCCACCGAAAAAGAGTTGAGTGAATGGCTAAAAGACACAGATGCGCTCGGCATTCGTTCGAAAACTCAAGTCACGCGGGCGGTCCTTGAGGCGAATCCTCACTTACAGGTCGTCGGTGCGTTCTGCATCGGCACCGATCAGATCGCCAACGACTGCGCCAACAAGCTCGGCATTCCAGTTTTCAACGCGCCTTACTCGAATACTCGATCGGTCGCTGAACTCGTCATCGCCGAAATCATTTCGCTCTCGCGACAGCTCGGCGATCGCAGCATGAAAGCTCATCGCGGCGAATGGATGAAATCGGCCGATGGCTCGCACGAAGTTCGCGGTAAGACTTTGGGTCTCGTCGGCTATGGTCATATCGGCTCGCAGGTTTCGGTCTTGGCTGAGGCTTTTGGCATGCGCGTTCTTTACTTCGACACGGTTAAAAAACTGCCTCTTGGTAACTCGTCGCCGGTGCGCTCGCTCGACGAGGTTTTGATGCAATCTGATTTCGTGTCTCTTCATGTGCCAGATACCGCGCAAACAAAGAATATGATCACCGCACGAGAGATTCGCTTGATGAAAAAAGGCGCTCACCTGATCAACGCCTCCCGCGGTTCGGTCGTGGCGATTTCCGATTTGGCTTCGGCACTGCGCGACGGTCACCTTGGCGGCGCGGCAGTCGACGTGTTCCCGATCGAACCGTCGTCGAATAAAGAGAAATTTACGACCGAGCTTCAAGGGCTCCCGAACGTGATTCTCACTCCTCACATCGGCGGCTCGACTCTAGAAGCCCAAGAGGCGATCGGGTATGAAGTGTCGCAATCGTTCCTCAACTTCCTGCGCACGGGATCAACCCGTGGCGCAGTGAATTTCCCGAACGTCGATTTGCCGGTTTTGCATGCGGGTTCGCACCGAATCGTCAATGTTCACAAAAACGTTCCGGGCGTCTTACGTGAGATCAACGGCATCGTTTCGGAGATTGGCGCCAACATCGAAGCGCAGTCGCTCTCAACCGACGCGAACGTGGGTTATCTTGTCATGGATATGGCTCAAGCCAACGCACAAATCGTCGCCGAACGAATCGCGAAACTCGAGACGTCGATCAAAACGCGAGTTCTTTTCTAAAGCTCACGAGCCCCCGTCGACGAGGATCTTGCGGCGGGTGGCCATCATCTCCTGAAGTTTCAGGAGTGCGGCTTGCGCCTTCTCGAGGCGCTTGAGAGCCGCTTCGGGGAGAACCGCCGCTCCGCTTTGGGAGTCGTCGATCACGAGGTCGATCATTCCGAGAGCCACCGCCATCGGGGTCGCGATGTCGTGCATGAAAGCGCGTTCAGGCGATTTTGCGTCAGACATCGAAGACTTTTCCTGGATTCATAATTCCATCCGGATCAAACACTTTCTTGATCCCTTTCATGAGTGCGATCTCTTCAGGCGCGCGCGTAAAGGTGAGGTAGGGCTTCTTCACGAGACCGACTCCGTGCTCGGCACTGACCGACCCATGGAGTTTGTGGATCACTGCGAACAGATGCTCGTTCACTTTCAAGCAACGCTCGAGGAACTTCTCGCGTGTGAGCTCAGCCGGCTTCAGGATATTGATGTGCATGTTGCCGTCGCCGATGTGACCGAACCAGACGACTTCGAAATCGGGATACTCGGCTTTCAAAATCGCATCGACTTCACGTAAGAACTCCGGCGTTTTTGAAATCGTCACCGACACGTCGTTTTTGTACGGCATATACGAAGCGGTGGCTTCGGAGATGTCCTCGCGCAGGCGCCAGAAGTCTCGCGCTTGAGCGTCGGACTGCGCAATTGCGCCGTCGAGAGCCCAGCCCTGTTCGACGCATTTTTCGAAGGTCGCGAGCATTTGTTCTCCGACTGACTCATCGAGGTTTTCAACTTCGATGACCAAATAGTTCGGTGCTTTGGTCGTCAGCGGAGACGGGAGGTGAGTGTGCTCTTGCACGACCCGAAGTGCGACATCCGAAAAATACTCGAAAGCCGTGAGGGGAACAGTCGCCCGAAACTCAGCGAAAACTTTCATGATCGAATCCAGATCAGGAACAGCGAGCATCAAAACGCTCAAAGGCTTCGGTGGCTGCGCGAGCTTGATGGTTGCTTCGACGACGAAGCCGAGTGTCCCTTCAGATCCGATAAACAAGTGACGGAAGTCGAAGCCCGTGGCGTTCTTCACGAGATCGCCACCGAATTCGAGCAGATCGCCGTTTCCGGTGACGACTTTCAGGCCCGCGATCCAGTCACGCGTGAGGCCGTAGCGAAGAACTTTGATCCCGCCCGCGTTGGTCGCAATGTTGCCGCCGATTTGCGAGGAACCAACGGCGGCGAAGTCGACCGGGTAGTAGAACCCTTTTTCTTCGGCGTATTGCTGAAGGGCTTCGGTCACGACACCGGGTTGAACTCGAACCGTGCGATCGATCGGATTGAGATCGAGGATCTTGTTCATTTTCTCAAACGAAACAACCAACTCACCGCGAGTCGCGCAGGCGCCTCCGCTTAAGCCCGTGCGACCACCTGAAGGGACGAGTGCGATTTTGTTCGCTCGCGCCCACTTGACGATCTTGACGACTTCTTCGGCCGACTCGGGGAAGGCGACGGCACCCGCATTAATATCGTAGTGCTTGGTCCAGTCGCGGCCATAGGTCTCGCGGGTGGCGGTGTCGGTCGCGACGTGGCTGATCTGTTTTTCAAGGGAGTCGATGTTTTGCATACGCTCCTAAGCGTATGAAAATTAGCCTTTGGCTTCAACGATCTTCACGAGGGTCTGGAAGTCGGGTTCGGCTTCAATGACGACGCTCGTCCCTTGAACGCGTGCGTCACGCATTCTTGCCATCAAACTCAATGAAAGCGGAACGGCCTGGGGCAAAGCCTCCGGGGCGACATCACAAATGCGCTCGAGCGTAGCGCCGACTTGGGTGAACTCGGGGAGCCCGTAGGTACGGCCTGTGCCTTTCAGCTTGTGATATTCGGTCTCGAGTTTTTCGAGATCGCCGGCGGAGTGAAGCGATTCGATCAGCGAGATTTTCTCGGGCATCGAGGCGAGATAGGTTTTTTGAAGACCTGCTAAAACATCCTGGATACTGCTCACGCCGAAACCGCCTGACCGTCGGCGAGACGCCATTTGGGTAAGGTGAACCAGAACGCACTGCCTTTGCCCATTTCGGATTCGACGCCGATATCGCCGCCGTGCTCTTCAACGAGGGCTTTGGCGATCGCGAGCCCTAGACCGGTACCTTTGACGATCGGATTTTCGGCCGTCGCACCCTGCCTGAACTTTTGGAAGATCAACTCCTGATCAGCCGGCGCGATACCGGGGCCCTGATCGCGAACGTTGATCAAGAGATGGCCGTTCTTCGTTTGACCCGTATAAACATGAACGGTTGATCCACGCGGAGAGAACTTGATCGCATTCGAAATGAGGTTCGTGAGCACTTGCTGAACACGGTCGCTGTCGATGAAGGCTTCGATTCCCGGAGACGGATCGAAAGCAATGTTGACACCCGCGTTGTGCGCGAAACCGACAAGACCCGTGGTCGTGGACTTCAATGTGTCGTCCCAAAGACACCACTTGCTCGCCAGCGGAAGCTTGCGGGCCTCGATCTTCGCGAGATCGAGAAGGTCATTAATCAAGCGAATGAGACGGTCAGTTTCGGTTTCGGCGATTTTGATCAATTGAAGGGGAGCGTCGTCGATCTTTCCCATGATGCCGTTCCCGAGAAGCGACAGTGAGCCCTTGATCGACGTCATCGGGGTGCGGAGTTCGTGAGAGGCAATCGAAAGAAATTCTGATTTCGCCTGATCGAGCTGCTTTAATTCATCCATCGTGTTGATGACTTGTTGAGCGAGAGAGTTGAAGGTGCGCTGAAGATCGCCGAGTTCGTTGGCGTCAGGCTGCGAAAATTGAAACGAATAGCGATCGGCCAAGAAATCCATCATCCGCCGAGAGAGGCGATCGATGCCGTGAAAGACCGTCGAGTTGACGGTGAGGAGAACGATGAACATGCCGAACAACGGCACGATCGCGGTCATGCACGCGAAGAGCAAAAAGGTTTCCCGAGCTTTGCGAACTTGGATCGTCGCTTTCTTCGAGATGTCGTATTCGTGCTGCATGAAGTTCGCAATGCGCTGACGAAGCATTTTGTCGTCGCGAGACGAGTAGGCCTGAAGCACATCGCTGAACTGCGCCTGACGAGTTTCGTCGACAATGGCCGCGCGACGAGTCTGCATGCGCTTTAAGGTCGTGCTGTCGTAAGGAGCGCCGCCGAGCCAAACGGCATTTGATCGGAGATCGACCGATTCATCGACTTGCTTTTGAAGATCGAGGTACTCTTGGCCGCTGAC
Source organism: Pseudobdellovibrionaceae bacterium (assembly GCA_913774795.1). GTDB lineage: Bacteria > Bdellovibrionota > Bdellovibrionia > Bdellovibrionales > JAMPXM01 > CAJYOV01. The sequence continues at coordinate 1,115 of CAJYIL010000454.1, read as the reverse complement.
CGCCGCCGTGAAACCGCACCAACCCATCGCGCTGATCGCGCAAAAGGTGATGAGGTTGAGACGCGTGCGAAGAGTGAGCATTGGCTATGCACCTTTAGCCGAGGCGAGGATCTCTTCGATGCGCGCGCAAATCAGGGTGGGCTCAAACGGCTTCGCGATGTAACCAGTGCCGAGCGTTTGGTAGGCGGGCTCATCCGACTTCGCTGTCAAAAAAATGATCGGCGTTGTCTGGCCCGAACCACGAATCTCTTGGGCGACGATTAAACCGTTTTTCTTAGGCATCATTCCGTCGAGAATGATGAGATCGAACGCCTGTGACTGCGCTTTCTGAACGGCGAGCTCGCCGTCTTCGGCATGCACGACTTCGTGCTGACCGATTTTTTCTAAGCAAAGTTTCATGATGACCGCCACGTGGTGATCGTCTTCAGCGAGGAGGATTTTCATGAGGCGGCTTTCTTGTGAGGCGCTTGTTGTGATTTTGTCCAGGCTCGGACTTTTTGTGCATCTTCGTCGTTCAGATCCACGAACGTCAGACGCGTTTCAAAATCACCGTCTTTGCGAGTGCTGACGAAAACGCGCGTGAGCGGATTCGGGATGCCGATGCGTTTGAAGATCGCGGATTCGAGGGGAAGAAGTGTCCCAGAGCGAAATTGATAGGGCGATTTGATGACGATGCCGACTTCCGAGACGGATTTGACTTCGATGTTCATCGTGATGCTTCCGACGATTGATAAATCAACCGTGGGCAAAATGACTTCGGTGTCTTTGGCGAGAAGTCCATCGATGCGATCGGTAAACAAAAGCGGATCTAGCGGCTTCACGATGTAGGCGTTTACACCTTCACGCGCGGCGGCTTCAACATCACGTTTCTCTCTTCGGCCCGTGAGCATGACGGTCAGGAGCTGGGGCCATTTGCCTTCGAGGCGAATCATTTTCAAAAGATCGAAGCCTGAGTGATTTGGCATGTTCACATCCGTGATCAGCATGTCGATCGGGCGCTCACGCAAAACGGCGAGCGCGTTGATCGCACCATCGGCGGTGTGAACTTCGTGACCGGTGTGCATCAGCAGTGCGCGGCCGAGTTCTCGAATATCGTAGTCATCATCGACTAAGAG